>JANNQE010000881.1:0-3680 GCA_031441625.1 Planctomycetia bacterium | reverse complement strand
GAGGGCGGGTGTCCGGATTCCGCCCTCGGCGAGGGCGGACCACCCTAAATCACGGGCCGGGGAGTGTCAGCTTGAGCGTCTTCATGCGGTCGAAGATGGCCTCTTTCGCGGTGCGGTCCGTCACGGCGGTGAGCATTTTGGTCGCCTTCGTCGGCTTCATGAGGGCGATCACCCGCACCGCCGTGTCCGTCTTCCCGCCGTCCGCCCACGCCTGGATCTGGCCGGCCGCGTCCTCCGGCGGCATCTGGTCGAACAGGCCGGCGATGCGGGTCAGGTTGTCCCGCTCCGCGTCCTCCGCCTGCGACTGCCCCTTCTTGATGTCGTCAGCGGCCGTCTTGGCCTTGCGGTCCTCGGCCTGCTTCACCTCCACCGACTTCGCGTCGATCTGCGCCTGCTCGGCCAGCAGCACCTTCATCTCCACGGTCACCCGCTTGAGGAGCGTATCGTATTCTTTCATCTGCCCGCCCAGGTCGGCGGCGGCCACCTCCATTTGCAGGCGGCGGTACTCCACCCGGTCGGCGTCCTTCCCGGCGGCTTTCGGGTCCGTCGGCTTCGCCTCGCCCTTCGAGTCGTCGTGGCCCTTGTCGGTGGGCTTGCTGTCGCCGTGACCGTCGGCCGGCTTCTTCTTCTTGTCGTCCGCGTGGGCGGTGTCGGCCGACTTCGCGCCGTTCACTTGCAGCCACACGGTCAGCCCGGCGGCCACGCCGAACAGGACGATGGACACGAGCGCGATGACGAGGAGGTTCTTCATGGTGCGTCCGGCGGTTACGCCGCTTCAAGCTGATTGGCGGCCTGCGCCGCCCGCCAGCGGGTCATGGCCAGTTCGTCCAGCCGTTCGGTGTCGGCCGCGGCCACCTCCTGTCGCCACTTCTCCCACTGCTGCCCGCGGAGGGTGCTCAGCGCTTCCACCTCGGTGGCCACCTGCACCCGCTCGCGGCGGGCGGACTCGAGCACCTGCTCGGCGGCCAACACTTCCTCCTTCGCCGCCGCGATCTGCTGGCCCAGTTGGTCGGCCCGGCTGAACGCCGTCGCCCACTCGCCGGCGGCCATCGCGTGCCCCACCCGTCCGGCCATGTGGTCAGACGCTTTTGCCAGGTGGTCGGTCAGCGCCGTCACCTTCGCCACCGCCTCGGCCACCCGTCGCTGGGCCTTCTGCTGTTCCATCTCGGCCAGGTTCTCGAGCTGCCGCTTGACACGCAGCAGCCCGTCCAGGTGGAATTCGAATCGCTTCACGCCATCGTACCTCGGGTTGACGGCGGGCTTATGGCAAGGCGGGGGAGGGGCGTCAAGGGGAACCCTAGGGTGGCCCGCACTCGCCGAGGGCGGGATTCCGGCACCCGCTCTCGGCGAGAGCGGGCCACCCTATCACACCCACCGGCTGGTCAGTTCGATCAGCCGCCGCCGCGTGTCGTCGTACCCGCTCCGCTCGCCCACGTCCTGCTTCAAGAACTTCTCGATGTCGTCCATCAGGTCCACCGCCTTGTCGGTCTTGGCGTTCATCCCCCGCTGGTACATGCCGATGCGGATGAGGTCTTTCACCTGGTCGTAGGTGGACAGGATCTCGCGGAACTTGCGGGCGGCCAGTTTGTGCTCGGGGTCGATCACGTCGGTCGCCACGCGGCTGATGCTGCGGGCCACGTCGATGGCCGGGTAGAAGCCGCGCTCGGCGATCTTGCGGTCGAGCACGATGTGCCCGTCCACGAACCCCCGCACGGCGTCCGCCACCGGCTCGTCCATGTCGCCGCCGTCCACCAGCACCGTCAGCAGGGCCGTGATGCCGCCGACCGACGCATTGCCCAGCCGCTCGATGGCCTTCGCCAGTTCCTGGAACACGCTCGGCGTGTACCCGCGGCTGCTCGGCGGTTCGCCCTGCATCAGGCCCAGTTCGCGGCGGGCGATGGCCAGGCGGGTGAGGCTGTCGATCATCAGCAGGACGTGCCGGCCGTTGCCGCGGAAGTGGTCGGCGATGGCGATGGCCGACTGCGTGGCCCGCACCCGCATGAGCGGGGTTTGTTCGCACGTGGCCACCACCACCACGCTCCGGGCCATGCCCTCTTCGCCGAGGGAGTCTTCCAGGAACGGCTTCACCTCGCGGCCCCGCTCGCCGATCAGGGCGATCACGTTCACGTCCGAGTTGCACCCCTTGGTGATCTCGCCGAGGAGCGTGCTTTTGCCCACCCCCGACCCGGCGAAGATGCCGATCCGCTGCCCGCTCCCGCACGTCAACATGCCGTCGATGGCGCGGATGCCCGTGACGAACGGCTTGTCGATGCGGGCGCGGCTGAGCGCCGGCGGCGGCGGGGCGTGGACCGGGACCGGCTTGCAGCCGACGATCGGCCCCTTGCCGTCGATGGGCCGACCGAGGCCGTCGATCACCCGCCCGAGCAGGGCGTCGCCCACCGGCACGCTCAGCCCGCGGCCCTGGCGGATGACCGGCGTGTCGGGGCGGAGGTCGTCCACCGGGTCGTAAGGCACCAGTTGCGACAGCCCGTTCTGGAAGCCGATGATCTCGGCCAGCACCGGCGGGCCGTCCGTCGGCATGATGGCCACCTGATCGCCGACGGCCGCTTGCAGGCTGCTGGTGAGCACCCCGGCGCAGCTCTTCAGCCGCCCGCCGGTGTGGAACAGGGGTGTCCGGAGGATGTCCCGGTTCAACACGTCCATGTCAAGACCGAGCATCGGCCACCCTCCGGAGTAGGTCTTCGCGGATCTGCGCCAACTGCCGCGGCAGGTCGGACAGGCTGACCGACGCCCGCCCCTCGACCCGGCACGCGCCGCGGGCGAGGGAGTGGTCGGCGATCAGGTGCGGGTCGGTCGGCCCGCCCAGCAGCGGCCGGCCGTCGAGGCGTTTTTCCAGCAGTTCCAGGTCGTGCGGGTTCAGCCGTACGCTCACGATCTCGTCTTCCGGCATGTCGGCGGCCATGTCGCGGATCATCTGTTCCAGGTTGAACTGGTCGGCCTCGATCCGCTCGTGCAGCAGCTTGGCCGCGATGCTCGTGGCCAGTTCGACGGCCAGCCTGCGGCAGGCCAGCAGCAGCGCCGAGTGGTCGGCTTGCATCCGCCCGACGGCCGACGTGAGCGAGCCGAGGACGGCGTCGATGGCCCGGCGGTCGGAGGCGAGTTGCATGCCGATTTCGGCCAACAGCACGTCAGGCGGCGGGGCGGAGCGGGTGGGGCTCTCGATGTGAACCGGCGTGTCGCGCGGGTCGGCGGGCGAGACTTTGCGGAGCGGCGGGAGGGGAGTGTGGGTGTCCACCATCACCGCCCCGGACAACCGGTCGGCGAACGACACCCGGAATTCACGCGCGGACAAAACGTGCGGCGAGCGGGCCATTGGGGTTCCGTTCCGGTCGGGGTGTAGTCGGGGGCGGGAGTGCCGCGGACACCCACCGTCGGGCGTCCGTCTCCTCCCTCTTATGCTCACGGCGAATACCACAGGATGCGGCACAGTTGAAGGCGATCGGGGTGGTTTTTGGCGGAATCTCCGACGCCCGCGGTGATTCCCCGGTCGGTTTACGCCGCCAGCCGAAAGTGACACTCGGGGGGTGGTTGGGAGAGCTACGGGGCTGAGGTGCGATGCGAAAGGTGTGGGCGGCGTGGTAGGGGCCGCTGGCCGAGCGGCCCCCGCAGGCCAACAGGGCCGCACGGCAAGCGGCACCTACCTCACAGCGTGCCGCGCT
>JANNQE010000880.1:0-5890 GCA_031441625.1 Planctomycetia bacterium | reverse complement strand
AGCGGGTGGCGATTCGCACCCGCTCCCTGCCGGTCGCGGTTCCATTTCAATCCACCAGGTGCTGTCATGCTCCGCTCCCTCTCCCTGCTCCTGCTCCTCCCGCTCGTCGCCCCAGCGGCCGACCTGCTCGTCGGGGCCGCTCAAGTGGACATCACCCCGCCGCGGGGCACGCCCATGTCCGGGTACTACTCGGTGCGGGCGGCCGAGGGCACGCACGACCCGCTCTTCGCCCGCGCGCTCGTCATCGAACACGACGGCACGAAGGCGGCACTCGTCAGCCTCGACTTGATCCACACCTCCTTCGGCATGACGGCCGCCGCCCGCAAGGAGATCGAAGCGGTGAGCAAACTGCCGGGCAGTCACGTCATGCTGTTCGCCACGCACGCGCACACCGGGCCGGTGCTGGGCGAGCCGGGGGCGTATGCGGCGGCCACCGGCGGGGACAGCAAGCTGGTGAAGGACTACATGACCGAGCTGCCGAAGAAGGTCGCCGAAGCCGTAATGAAGGCGGACGCGGCGAAGAAGCCGGCGAAGGTGTTCCGCGGCATCGGGAAGGAAGAGAACCTGGCGTTCAACCGCCGTTTCCACATGACCGACGGCACGGTCGGGTGGAACCCCGGCAAGTTGAACCCGAAGATCCTCAAGCCGGTCGGCCCGGTCGATGCGAGCGTGCCCGTCGTGCAGTTCGTGACCGCCGACAAGGACGCGAAGGTGATCGCCACCTACGTGAACTTCTCGATGCACGCGGACACCGTCGGCGGATTGCACTTCTCGGCCGACTACATGGGCGTGCTGGCCGACGCGCTGGCGAAGGTCCACGGCGAGCAGGCGGTGACGGTCTTCGGACTCGGCTGCTGCGGCGACGTGAACCACATCAACGTGAGTTCGGCCAAGCCGCAGAAGGGGCACGCGGAGGCGGCCCGCATCGGCACGCGACTGGCCGGCGAGGTGCTGCGTGTACTCGACAACTCCGTTCCGGTGGAGGTCGGCCCGCTGGTGGTGTCGAGTGCCACCGTGGACCTGGAACTGCCGAAAGTGACGGACGACGAACTGGACTTCGCCAAAGGCATCCTGAAGGAGGTGCTGGCCGAGAAGAAGCCCGCGCCGAAGTTCCTCGACCAGGTGCAGGCGTTCAAGGCGGTGGACGTGCGGGAGCGGTTGGGCAAGCCGATACCGGGCGAGGTGCAAGTGATCTCACTCGGCAGCGAACTGGCGTGGGTCAGCCTGCCGGGGGAAATCTTCACCGACCTGGGATTGCAGATCAAAGACGGCTCGCCGTTCAAGCAGACCATGCTGAACGAGTTGGCCAACGGCAGCGTCGGCTACGTGCCGACGAAGCTGGCCTACAGCCAGGGGAACTACGAGGTGATCTCGGCGCGGGTGGCGGAAGGCGGCGGCGAGAAGCTGGTGGCCGAAGCGGCGAAGCAGTTGCGGGGGCGAATGAAGTAGGTCGGTTTAGGGTGGCCGGCTCTCGCCGAGAGCCGGTCGGAGTCGCTCTCGGCGAGAGCGACCCACCCTACCTGACCACGGCCGCCAGCACCGCCAGTGCCGCCCCGGCCATCGCCAGGACCACCGCCGCGCCGATGACCGCGAGCCCCAGCGACACCTTCGCGTCGGTCTTCCGCGACCGCGTCCCGCGGCGGCTCGTCGTCCGCGACCGCCGCACGGTGTTCACCGGCGTATACACCGCCCGCCCGCTCACCGGCGTGTCCCCCGACTCGTCGTCGGAATCCGTCACGTTCAGGTCGGCGAACGGCGACCGCGGCACGGCCGCGATCGGCGGCGGGGTGACGGAGAGCGGGATGCCGACCGGCAGCGACGAGTGCCCGCCGCTCAGGGCGGTCGCCGAGTGCGTGCCGGAGGCCGCGGGGATGGCGAAATCGACGAGGGCGGAGTCGTCGGCGGCGAACGCGGCGAGAGCGTTGGCCACGTCGGCGGCGGTCGCCGGCCTGCGGGCCTGGTTCACCGCCAGCATCGCGTCCATGATGGCGATCAGCGGGGCGGGCAGGTCGGCACGGAGGGCGCAGAGCGGGGCAGCCGGGTGCGACGGCCGGCCGGTCAACAGAAAGTGCAGCACCCCGCCGAGGGCGAACAGGTCGGTGGCGGCGGTGGGCGTCGGGTTCGTGGCCAACTCCGGGGCGGCGTACTCGGCGGGCTGTTCGGTGCCGGCGATGTCGCCCAGGCCCAGCCCGCTCACTTTCACCACCGGCTTGCCCTCCGGGCCGTTGCCGCCCGGCCGTCCGACCAGCAGCGCCGCCGGACTCAGCCGCCCGTGGGTCGTCTGCTTCTCGTGCGCGTGCTGGAGGCCGAGCGCCGCTTGCCGCACGAACTCGCACGCCCGCGGCACGCTGAGTGGGCCGCACTCCCGCACCATCGCCGCCGTGTCGCCGCCGTCGATGTACTCGTACACCAAATACATCCGGTCGCCGGCCGTGTTCGCGTCGAGCAGGGTGAGCACGTTCGGGTGGGCCAGCCGGGCCGCACACCGCGCCTGCCCGCGGATGGCCTCTCGGACGGTCTCGCCCGTCGTCAACTCCGGCTTCAGCACCAGCACTGCCACCGCCCGGTTCATGGTGCGGTGCTTCGCCTTGTACACCCGCCCGCTGGCCGTCTTGCTGATATAGTCCTGCACCACATACGGGCCGAGTACGAAGCCGTCGGCCTTACCGTGCAGCAGTCGCTCGGCCTGGAACCGCGACAGCCAGTCGCCCTTCACCAGGAACTCGGCCACCTCGCGGGCCGACTTCTGGAAGACGGTCAGCGCGCCGGTCAGCTTGTCGAACTGGCGGTCGGTCAGCACCCCGGACGTGCGGACGCCCGACAGGAACTGTTCCCGCGTGAGTTCGGTGGTCGTGGGTGAGGCGGTCATGGCGGGCGTCACGTCCCTGGGCACTGTTCCGACGAGGCACGGGCTGGGGCGGTGTCACGGGCGGGTCACGGCGTACCGGCGAACCCCCGGCCGGTGTGCCGAGGGGTTGGCTGTTCTCGGAGTTCAATTCATAGCGGACACGGATGAAGAGGAGGAGGGACGATTGAAGAGGATTCGAACAGAATCTGGATTGATCCTCTTCACCCCGGCTTCATCCTCTTCGTCCGTGTCCCTTCTGTTGAAATCTTTCACTCGTTGACTGCCGGAGTTCGCCCGACCAATTTCTCTCGCACAGCCGGCGGGGAGCGAGTATTCTTAGAACACGAACCCTCACCCGGTTCGTCCCGCCGGGCCGCCCTCTGTGGTGGCCCATCCGCTCGCTCTCCCGCAGGGTTCCCGATGCGAGTCCGCACCGCTCTCGCGCTTCTGTTCCTACTCCCCGCCGTGGTCTCCGCCGGTCTGCCGACCGACGCCGACGCCGCGAAGTTGGTCGGCACGCCGACCGAACTGGTCGTGTCCACCCCCGAGGTGTCCCTCGTCGGGCCGCGGGCGGCACACCAGTTAATCGCCACCGGGAAATACTCGAACGCCCAGCCGCGAGATTTGACCGTCGTTGCGACCGCGACGGTCGAGCCGGCCGGAATCGTTGAGGTGCAACAAGGGCTTTTCCTGCGTGGGCGGAAGGACGGCACCGCGACGGTCACGCTGACCGCCGGCGGCAAGACGGCCACGGTGAAAGTGACGGTCAAGGACTCGGCCGCGGTGACGCCTCCGAGCTTTCGCAACGACGTGGTGGCGGTGCTGAATGTCGGCGGGTGCAACATGGGCGCGTGCCACGGCACCCCGAGTGGGAAGAACGGGTTCAAGCTGTCGCTCCGCGGGTTCGACCCGGCCGCCGACTTCCTGCAACTCACCCGCGACCAGTTCGGCCGCCGCACGGACAGCCAGCACCCGGAGAACGCGCTGGTGCTGTTGAAGGCGGTCGGTCGGGTGCCCCACGAGGGCGGGGCGCGGCTGGGGGCGAACGCGCTGCCCACCGAGATGCTGACCGCGTGGCTCGGCGGCGGGCTGCCCGACGACCGCAAGGAACTGCCCGGCGTGAAGGGCATCGAGGTGGTGCCCGGCGGCCGCGTGCAACTGAACCCGGCCCGCTGGCAGCAACTCGCCGTGAAGGCGACGTACACCGACGGCACGACCCGCGACACGACACGCCTCACGAACTTCAGCAGCAGCGACCCGGCCGTGGCGGACGTGTCGCCCACCGGGCTGGTCGAGTTCAAGCGGGCCGGTGAAGTGGCCATCCTCGCCCGCTACCTGGAAGAACTGGTGAGCGTGCGGCTGACATACCTGGAGCCGCGGGAGGGGTTCAAGTGGCCGAACCCGCCGGAAGCCAACTTCGTGGACACGCACGTGTTCGCCAAGCTGAAGCTGATGACCATCGCCCCGAGCGACCTGTGCAACGACGGCGAGTTCGTCCGCCGGGCATACCTCGATTCCATCGGCCGGATGCCGACCGCGGACGAGGCACGTGCGTTCCTCGCCGACACCGCCGCCGACAAGCGGGCCAAGTTGATCGACACGCTCGTCACGCTGCCCGAGTTCGCCGACTTCTGGGCGCTCAAGTGGGCCGACGTGCTGCGGTCGAGCCGCAAGACCATCCAACTGAAAGGCAGCACCGGGTATCAGGCGTGGCTACGGGAGCGGTTCGCCAAGAACGTGCCGTTCAACGACGTGGTGAAGGAACTGCTGACGGCCACCGGCAACAGCTACACCAACCCGCCGGCCAACTACTACCGCATCAGCAAAGACCCGACGCAACTGGCCGAGAGCACCGCCCAACTGTTCCTGGGCGTGAGGATGCAGTGCGCCAAGTGCCACAACCACCCGTTCGAGCGGTGGAGTCAGGACGACTACTACGGGCTGAGCGCGGTGTTCGCGCGGGTGAAGACGAAGCCGGCCGCGACGATGGCCGACGCCAAACCCGCCCCGGCCACGTCCGCCGAGATCGTTCTGGTCGAACGCGGCGGAGAGGTGACGCAACCCCGGACCGGCAAGCAGATGAAGCCCCGCTTCCCCGGCAAGGGGGATCAAGATCTGGCTCCTGGCACCGACCGCCGGGCGGCATTCGCCGACTGGCTGACGGCGGTGGACAACCCGTTCTTCGCCAAGAGCGTGGCCAACCGCGTGTGGTTCCACCTGATGGGCCGCGGGATTGTGGACCCGGTGGACGACTTCCGCGAGAGCAACCCGTCGGCGAATGACGAACTGCTCGTCGCCCTCGCCGCCGACTTCGCCACCAACAAGTACGACCTGCGGCGGCTGATCACCTCGATCATGAAGTCGCGGACGTACCAACTGAGCGCGCTGCCGAACGACACCAACCGCGAGGACGCCAAGTATTTCAGCAAGGCCGTGACCAAGCTCCTCACCGCCGAGCAACTGCTCGACGCCATTTGCGACTACACCGGCGTGCCGGAGAAGTTCGCCGGGCTGCCGGCCGGCACGCGGGCCATTCAACTGCCCGACGGCGAGGTGAACCACCCGTTCCTCAAGACGTTCGGCCAACCGGCCCGCGAGCTGGCGTGCGAGTGCGAGCGCGAGTCCGACGGCAACCTCGCCCAGGCGTTGCAACTGATCAACGGCCCGACGGTGAACGAGAAGGTGAAGAACGCCGACAACCGCGTGGGCAAGTTGCTGGCCGCCAAGAAGAGCGAGACGGAAATCCTGACCGAGCTGTACACGGTCGCCCTCGCCCGCCAACCCGACGCCGAGGAAGCGAAGGTGGCCCTGGCCCACGTCGCTAAAGGCACCGACAAGCGGAAGGCGTGGGAAGACGTGATGTGGGCACTGCTGAACACCCGCGAGTTCCTCTTCCGGCACTAAGGAACGGCGCTTCAACAAGTGTCGCCCCATGCGGTCGGTTGTGGTAGCGTGGCCGAGGCGCGGCCGTCGGTTCGGCCCACGCGGACCACCGACTCGGAGGCCACGGATGGCGTTCCACTTCACCGCCCAGTACCCGCC
>JANNQE010000879.1:0-5953 GCA_031441625.1 Planctomycetia bacterium | reverse complement strand
AGTACGTGTGGTCGCCGAGCCGGAGCACGAGCTCGACCGACTCGAAGTTCAGGTCCGGGATCGACAGGGGAGCCGAGACGGCCGCCTCGACGCTGGTTGACTCGTCGCACTGTCGATCGTTCACGGCCCCACCCCGCATCGGTCACCCGCACCCGTCGGTGACGAGGCGTGTCGCCTGCTGTTGGTTGTCACCGAAGACCGGGTGACGCTCACCGTCAACTCGTCGAACGGGAAACAGACGAGCGAGGTGCGAGTCGACGCCGACTACGCCATCAACAAGGAGAGTTGCCTGTTCGGGGTCATCGACTCGTGCGACGGCAAGTCGTCGCCCGCCGGCGACTTCCCGGAACAGTTGGAGCTGACCGGCCAGCCGTTCTGCGTGCGGTTCCGCGTGGAAGGGGACGCGCTGTCGTTCAAGGATTTCAAGGGGTTCAGCCTCGAACACATCGAAGAGCGGAGGCACGTCGTGTCGCTCATCGCCGCGGTGTGCGGGCGGTACACGAAGGTCGATCCGTCGAAGGTCGTGTCACCGCGCACGTCGTCAAAGTCGGCACCCGTATACAACAGCGATCCCTTGATCCGGCAGGACGAGTTGCTTCGGCAGAGTGAAGACCAGCGACAACTCGGCGAGACGTGGCGGCGGTTCTGGTTCAACGACCAGCCGAGCCACCTCACCCCGCAGCGGATTCACGGCGGCATCCTAAAGGCCGACCCGCCGAAAGAAGAGGCGAAAGACCACAACACGATGATCCTGCCGCCGCTCAAGAAGGGCGAGAAGCCGGTGAGCGAAGCGCCGACCGATGCCGAGGTGATGCGGGTGTTCAACGAGAGGCGGGCGAAAGAAGTGGGCAAGGGTTTCGAGTTGGCCCAGGACGAGATCGTGATCGTGAAGAACAACGTGAAGGACAAAATCGGTCCCCCGCGGTTTTACCCACTCGTCGGCTTCGCCCAACTGCACGAGGCTTCGTGGGAGTGCGGGGTGTACTACGTTGACACCCGCGGTGGGAAGCGGAAGCCGAAGGTGGAGGTGATCTCCATTTGCAAAGACCACTTACACCTGTGGATCGGCGTGAACCCGGACGCGCTTTCGGAAATGACCAAGGGGCGGTAGCCTGACCCCGCCACCGCGCGGCGGTCGTCATCCGTTCTGGGGCGGCGGGTGCCGCTCGCGGTCGCCGTGGCGGAGCAGCCGCCGGCCGCACCACAGCCACAGGGCGAACGTCAGGAACGTCTCCACCGGGTGGTTGTAGTCGAACCGCATCTTCAACTCCCGCTGCACCTTCTTCGTGCCCGGTGCGGTGCCGACGGTGCCGTCCTCGGCCTGCGTCCGGACGGTCACACTCGTGTCGGCCACTTCCTTCTCGATGTGGTCGTTCCGCAGCGTCACCTGCTGGCCGCAGTAGAGCAGCGCGTTGTCGGTGAGCAGCAGCAGCACCAGGATCGTCAGCGGGAAGGCGTTCACGAAGGCGAACGTGCGGCGGGCGGACGGCGGCTGGTTCGGCACCTTCATCTCGGCCCGCCAGCCGGCCGCCTGCCACCTCGGGTACGCCAGCAGGGCCACCAGCCCGACGCTGATGAGGACCGAGTCGTAGTACATGAAGCGGTAGCAGCAGAGCCACCCGCCGAGCAGCAGGAAGGCCGCCCGCAGGCCGATGTAGCTGGTGGTTCGCCCGCTGAAAAACTCGCCGGTCGCCGCCCAGAACCCACGTGCTCGCGTCACCCGCCACCACCGCGGTAGCGTTTCTCCGCCGAACGTGCCGACCAGCAGCGTGATGATGCCGATGCTGAACAGGAGGATGTTCGACAGCAGGTTGACGCTGCCGACTTCTTCTTTGGTCAGCTCGCTCCGCGGCTTGGTGAAGTCCAGGTACAGCCGCTTGGGGATGCCCGACACGTCGCGGCTCAGGTTGATCCAGTTCTCGTCGATGTTGTACAGTTCGGCCGCGCTCCGCCCGACCGTGAACCAGTCGATCCACCCCTGAAAGCCGACGAGCGGGAGGGTGGCCAGGCAGATGAGAATGCCGCTGGTGGCGGTGCCGCCGACGAACTTCCACTTCCGCATGAGGAGCGGGGCGAGGATGAACGCCAGCCCCCACACCGGCTTGAACGCCAGCAGCCCCCACACCATGCCGCCGCCGAACTCGTAGCCGCGGGCGGCCAGCGCCCACCCGGTGAGCACGATGAGCAGGGTGACGGCGTGGTTCTGGCCCAGGTCGATGCCCGGCCTCATGCCCGGCATGAGCAGCAGGAAGGTGGTGGCGACCGGCCACCAGATCCGCCCGCGGGTGATGGCGTGGACGGCCAGCCCGCTGCCGAACACGGTGACGATGCTGAACAACTGGAACAGGCGGTACGCCAACTGCGAGTCGGGGATCAGCCCGAGCGGGTAGTAGAAGATGGAGTGAACGGGCGGGTACAGCGGCCCGCCCAGGTGCTTGCGGCCGAGCAGGGGTTTGTCGGCGTTCTGGTCGGCGGCCGTGCGGTCGTGCGCGTCGGACACGCAGGCGGCGACGGCGAACGGGTTGCCCGTGCCGCCGGCGAACGCCGCCCCCACCACCTCGGCCAGCTTCGCCCGCCGTTGCCCCTCCTCCACGTCGCCCATCATGCTGCCGAGCAGGCGATCCGCGTCGGGGTTCACGTCGCCCGGCCTCAGGTCGGGCGGCAACTTGTCGGGCGTCAGGTGGTACTTCTGCACGGCCGGCGACTGCCGCTCGATGGGATAGGCGGCCTCGGCCGTGCGGCGGAGGGTGTCGCGGTCGTACAGGTGTCGCCAGCCCCCTTCGGCGGCCGTGCGGCCGAACACGTACTGCCCGCCGAAGTCGATCCACGTGTGCCCGTTGTTCCCGTCCTCCCGCCGCTTGTCCCTCTCCGCGGCGGACGAACTGTCGTTCGTGGGCGGCGCGTCGAAGCAGTGGTAGGCGTGCTGCCAGCGGGTCCAGGCGAGGAACAGGCAGCCGAGCCAGCACACGGCCAGGCGGGTGAGCCGGTGGCACACGAACCGGCGGACGGCGGCGACGAAGTCGTGCGGGGCGTCGGACACGGTGGGAAGAACCTCACCCACGGGAACGTGGAACCGGGAACGCAGTGACCGGGTGTTTGTACTGGAACCGGGAACGCAGTGACCGGGTGTGCGCAAGGCGAGCCGAGCACCGTCAGGTGCCGGGTCTGTTCCAGAACCCGGCGGCTCACGCCGCTCGGCTCGCCAAGTTCACCCGGTTACTGCGTACCCGGTTCCAAGTCGCCCGCACGCACGGCGTCGGCGAAGCGGTTCGTCTCGGCCCAGTGTTCGGCGACCCGCGTCAGGCGGTCCAGCTCCGCCTGGGCGAGCGCGCGGTAGTGTTCCAGGTCGGCGGATCGCACCTTCGTGGGCACGCTGAACGTGCGACCGGACACCACCTTCGCCCGCGTACACGGCTTCGGGATGGCGAACCGATCCCAACTGCGGGCGCGCCACGGGCGGTGGTACGCCACGCCGAGCGGGGCGAGGGTGAGGCCGGTCTTCGCCGCCAGGAAGATGGCACCGGGTTGGATCACCCGCCGCGGCCCGCGGGGGCCGTCGGGCGTGATGGCCAGGTGCCGGCAGCCGGACACGTCGCGGATGATCTCCCGCACCGCCTGCATCCCCCCGCGGGTGGTGCTGCCGAAGATGGGCGTCAGGCCGAGGGTGCGGACGACCGTGGCCAGCAGCTGCCCGTCGGCGTGGCTGCTCACCAGGGTGCTCACGTCCGGGCAGGCGAACTGCGTGAGCGGCAGCAGGAGCGTCTCGTGCCACAGCAGGTAGATGCTGCGGGGTTCGGGCGGCGGCTGCGGGGGCATGACCGGCGGGCCGAGTGCCTTGTACTCGACCCGCAGGGTGCGGACGAGCGCCCGCACGACTTGCGTGCCCAGCCAGCCGGCGGCGCGGATCAGGTGCGGGTGGCGGATCTTCATGCGGGCAGTTGGTGGAGGGCGTCGAGCAAGGCGCGGAGTCGGCGGTAGGCGTCAGGCGGAGTGACGGATTCCTTCCGTTCCCCCTGCCGGCCGTGGGCCACCCAGTTGCGGTAGTGGCGGACCTGATTCACTTGCTCGATCAGATCGTGGAGGGTGGTCGTCTTAATCGCGTCGAGCAGGTGACCGAAACTCCCCTGGCGGAGTCTGTCTTCCACTTCTCCCGCCCACCGGACGAGAGCGGGGTGGCGGATGGCCGACCGCTCGCGGGCGGTTCGTTCGAGAACCAGTTCGCGCACTTCTCCTTCGAACACCGAGAACAGAACGAACACTGCGAAATCGGCCAGGTGTTCCTCGGCGAGCTCTGTCTCCTCGGCCAAGTCGTCCCGATCCACATTCCGGAAGTGGTCGTCACGACCGAGCGAACTGTTCTCGTCCCACGCACCCCAGTGCTTGCGGGCGAGCCGTCGCACGAGTGTGGTACAGCGTCTCGTCGTTTGATACCAATCCCAGGCGTCGTCGAGCGTGTTCATTTCACCGCACTCAACACGGCTGCCTCGAACGCCTCGGAGGTGAGCGGCTTCACCCGCCCTTCTTCGGTGGCACGCGTTTCATGCCACTCCGCATCACTACAGATGACCCACTCTTCTCCGCTCGGAGTTTTCACCAGGAAGAGGTAGTGGGTTGCGATCCGGCCTTCGCGGATGACGACCAGCCCGTCTGCCGGGCGGGATGAGCCGCCGGACGGGTGAACGACGGACACCACATGTCGTGCGCGAGGCACCACCTCGGCCACGGTTAAGGCACTTCCAGACAGCACGTCACCGAACAGGATGGCCAGCTTACTGCTCTGGTACGGGCCTAAGCGCGGTTCGTCCGTCGGGTGCTGATCGACCCGTGTGGCGAGCAGACCTAGCCCGTTGTCCGCGGCATAAATCCATCCGCTCAACTTCTGATAAAGCCGCGAGATCGCGTGACGCCACTCCTCAACGGTTTCCTTCCTCGTCTGCCGTTCGGCGCGGAGGTGTTCGCCCTCCGTCTTCAAGTATTCCGCCAGCACGCCCATGGTCGTTCCCTCTGTGGTTCAGCCATTCTATCTCACCCCGTCCACTCGCCGGTGAACACCTCCGTCGCCGGTCCGGTCATGTACACGCACCCGTCGGCCTCGCTCCACTCCAGTTCCAAATCCCCGCCGGGCAGGTGGGCCAGCAGCTTCCGCCCGGTGCGTCCGGTCAGCACGCCGGCCACGCACACCGCACACGCGCCGGTGCCGCAGGCCAGCGTGATGCCGCTGCCCCGCTCCCACGTCCGCATCGTCACTTCGGATGTGGAATGCACCTGTACGAAGTGGGCGTTGATCCGACGCGGGAACACGGGAGCGTTCTCGATGCCCGGCCCGACCGCTTCGAGCGGCACCGCCTTCACGTCGTCCACGTAGATGGTGACGTGCGGGTTGCCCATCGACACGCACGTCCCGCGGTAGCTCTTGCCACCGGCCGTGAACTCCACGTCCACGGGCGGGTCGCCGGGCAGCGTGGTCGGGATGTCGGCCGACTTCAGGATCGGCTCGCCCATGTCCACCCGCACCCGCTCGGCTTTGCCGTTCGTCACTTCCAGATCGACCGTCAGCACCCCGCGTCCGGTTTCCAGTTTGAGGGTCGTCTTCGCAGCGATGCCGTGGTCATGCACGAACTTGGCCACGCACCGCAACCCGTTCCCGCACATCTCGGACTCCGACCCGTCGGCGTTGAACATCCGCATCCGGGCGTCGGCCACCTCCGAGGGGCAGATGAGAATGAGGCCGTCGCCGCCGATGCCGAAGTTGCGGTTGCTCACCTTCACCGCCACCGCCGCGGGGTCTCGCACCGGCGGGCCGTTCACGCAATCGACGTACACGTAGTCGTTGCCGAGGCCGTGCATCTTGGTGAACCGCATGGCGGGGTCTCGTGGGGAAAGGGAGAATTGTAGTGGTCTGCTCGCTCCGCGAGCGGTCATCAGAACCCGCTCGCGGAGCGAGCAGACCACT
>JANNQE010000878.1:0-1942 GCA_031441625.1 Planctomycetia bacterium | reverse complement strand
GCTGCCCCGCCTGCGGTCGGTGCTTCGCCGTGGATCTGACGGACTTGGCCCTGCCCAAGTGCCTCTACACCCGCCGTGTCCAGAACCTCGCCGTACGCTTGGTGGCCGAGGACGGCTTGTCCTACCAAACTGCCAGTTGGCATCTCTGGCGGGATCACCGGGTCTTTGTCCCCTTCGCCACCATCCAAAACTGGGTCGAAGCCGCCGGGGGGAAAAAAGCTAGGCCGGCAAACGTGTCTGGATGTCCTCCGGTGATTCCGTAGGCTTTGGAACGTCCCCGGAGGATGCCCCGTGAAGACGGCGAAGTCGGCCGAACCAACGATCACCCGCGACCTGACGCCGGAGCGGACCGCCTGCCCGCACTGCGGCCGGCCCATGTGGGCCGACTACGCCGCCCGCCGCACGGTCCACACCCTGGCCGGCGTCACCCGCCTGAACCTCACCGTCCGCCGGTGCCGGACCGCCGCCTGCGCCGGGTACAAGAAGCCGTACCGGCCCGAGGCCGAGGGGACCGTCGCGTTGCCCCGGCACGAGTTCGGACTCGACGTGATCGCCCTCATCGGGCGCCTGCGGTACGCCGAGCATCGGTCCGTACCCGAGATTCGCGCCCACCTCGTCGGGCGCAACGTGTCGGTGTCCGAGCGGACCGTCACCAACCTGCTCGACCGGTACGACGAGTTGCTCGCCACGGCCCTCAGCGACGACCGCCGGTTGAAGGACGCGCTGAGGGCTCAGGGGAAGGTGATCCTGGCCATCGACGGGCTCCAACCGGACGTCGGGCACGAGGTGCTGTGGGTGATCCGGGACGTGCTCAGCGGCCAGATCCTCCTGGCGAAGAGTCTGCTGTCGGCCCGCAACCAGGATCTGGCGGCGCTGCTGGCGCAGGTACGAACGGCCTGCGGGGTGCCGGTCGCCGGGGTGATTTCCGACGGCCAGCACTCGATCCGCAAGGCGGTCGCCAAGGCACTCCCCGGTGTGCCGTACCAGTTGTGCCAGTTCCACTACCTGCGGGAGGCCGCCAAGCCGATTTATGAGGCCGATCGGCACGCCAAGGTGGGGCTCAAGAAGAAGGTCCGCGGGGTCCGTCAGGTCGAGCGCCGGGTGGAAGGGCGGACCGATCCCGAGGCGGAGGTGGTGCGCGGGTACTGCTCGGCGGTGCGCAGCGCCATCACCGACGACGGGCGGCCGCCGCTGGAGGCGTCGGGACTCAAGTTGCACGCGCGGCTGAGCGCGGTGGTAGTGAGTGTCGGGCGGGTCGAGGCGAAGGGGGCGGGCCGCCGGAGTTGACCCGTCTGGGGGCGATCCTCCGCGACGCCCTGAGATCGGCCGGCGGCGCATTTGCGCCGCTGTACCTGGCCTTCGGGTGGGTACACCGCGCGGCGCACATCTTGGGCCGAGTCGAGCTCGGCGGGGCCGCCGTCCGGGCGCGGTTGAGCGGGTTGCTGGGGGCGATGACGCGGCACCGGGAGTCGGTCGGCGCGCTGGGCTCGGCGGTAGATCAGTTCGTGAAGGTGAGTCGGAGCTACTGGCCGGGGCTGTTCGAGTGCTACGACACGCCCGGCCTGCCGCGGACCAACAACGACCTGGAGCGGGCGTTCGGGAGCCACCGGTACCACGAGCGGCGGGCCACCGGGCGCAAAGGGGCGTCGCCGTCGCTGGTGCTGCGGGGCGCGGCCAAGCTGGTGGCCGGGCTGGAGACCCGGCACCGGGGGGTGACCGCGACCGACCTGGCCGGGGCGGACCGTGTGGCGTGGATGCGGTTGCGGGCCGAGTTAGAAACGCGGCGCGAGCGGCGGGTCGAGCGGCGGCGCTTCCGGCGCGATCCCGAGGGCTACCTGACAGCCCTGGAAAACAAGCTCATCCAGTCACGTTTGCCCGCCTAGAAAAAAATCAGTGGTGTGAAGAAAATGCAACCTGCTGCATACATACATGCGGAGGTTAA
>JANNQE010000877.1:0-9888 GCA_031441625.1 Planctomycetia bacterium | reverse complement strand
CCAACTCCCGCGCCCACCGCTCCACCTCGGCCCGGTCCACTCCGTCGCCGGTGACGCGAAGGATGCCGGCGATGTCCCGCAGGTGTCGGTCCCCACCGCCCTCCGAGTAGTACCACAGCTTGCCGAGAATCACGTCCTCCGGGGCGGCGGTCATCACGTCCCGGTCGGGGAGCAGCCGCACCGGCCGCCGGCGGGCCATGCGGGCGGTCGCCCAGGCCCCCGCCCGCGGCAGGATGAAATCGATCTTGTTTCCGGAGGCCGGGTGGATCACGTTGAACTGGAACACGGTACGGATGGCGTCCCGGACGGCCGTCTCGCTTAAGTAGAACTCGGGCGCGGGGAACGCCGCCAGCAGCCCGCCGACGTGCCGCGGTTCGAACGCCGCCACGATGTCGATGTCCTGGGTGAACCGCGCTTCGCCGTAGGCGATGCTGGCGAACGACCCGACCACCGAGTACGGCACGCCGAGCCGCTCCAGGGTGTCAGCCGCGTGTCGGAGCAGGTCGGTCTGTTCCATCGCCGAGAAGCCTCCGGAGGAACTCGCGGTGCCGCTCCTCGGGCGTCCAGTCCGGGTGCAGTTGCTCGACCCGACCCGACTGCGAAGGATGGTGCGGGCGGTGCGGTGGGCGGCGTTCGCCATGGCGATCCGCTCGGCCGGCGTTTTGGCGGCCAGGATCGCGGCGTAGGTGCGGTCGATCACTTCGATGCGGGGCGGCATGGCGGTCCCTCTTGCGGACATGATACCACGCCGGCGTCGGCCCCGATGAGCGTCCAGCAGGTGGCGTCGGCGGGGGTCACTTGTCCGCCCGCGGTGGCGGCAGCACTTCCCGCGTCGGCGTGGGGTACTTGGCCCGCAGATCCTTGTACTTCTTCACCTCGTCCGGGTTCCCCGTGGCGGTGTACAGTTCGATCAGTCGGTCGAGCGCTTCGGGGATGCGGGTGGCAGCCCCCTTCGGGATGTCGTTCTCCCGCTCCTTCATCCCCTCGTACCCCTTCACCAGTAGCGGTTCGGCGTCGGCGTACTTCTTCTGGCCGAGCAGCGCACCGCCGAGCATCGACTGCGTGTTGAACGTGCTCCAGGCGTCCGGCAGATGCTTCTCACGAATCTCCAGACACTCGCGGAGGTACAGTTCGGCCGATGAGAACTGACCGCACGAGAGCAGATCGTTCGACACTTGGGCGAGCAGTTTGGCGATTTGCACGCTGTCCTTGGGCAACTGTTTCCGCGTTGCGGCGACCAGTTCTGCGAGCAGGGTCGTCACCTTCTCCCCATGGCCACCCACCCGGTACGCCGCGACGAGCGAGTTGAGCGCGTCGAGGGTGGTCGGATCCTCCCACCCCAGTTTGATCTTGCTCAGCTTGTACACCTCTTCGTATAGCGGCATGGCTTTGTCCGTCTGCCCGGTTTTGGCGAGCGCCGTCGCGAGGCCGAACTTCATCACCAACGCTTGCGGGTAGTCGGCACCCCACTGGGCGGTCGTCCGCTCGATCGCCTCTTTGAAGAGCGGGATGGCTTTGTCGGCTTGGCCCACGGCCACGTAGGTGGAGGCCAGGTTGTTCATGCTGGTCAGGGTGGACAAGTGGTCGGCACCCAGTTTCGCCCGTTTCAGGCGGAGCACCTCGACGCACAGAGGCACCGCTTTGTCCGACTTGCCGGCGTCCTGGTACAGGTGAGCCAGGTTGTTCATCACGGCGAGGGTGGTCGGGTGGTCGGTGCCGGCAGTCGTCCGCAGTCGGTCGTAGGAGTCCTCGAGTTGGAGCACGGCTTTGTCCAACTGCCCGGACTGTTCGTACGCGACGGCCAGGGCGTTCACGCACACCAGGGTCTGCTCGTGGTTCACCCCCAACTTCTCCTTGTACAGTTTGACCGCCTCTTCCAGGAGCGGCACCGCCTTGTCGCGGTTGCCGACGCTCGTGTAACCCTCACCCAACGCGAGCATGGCGTTCAGGGTGTTCTGCTGGCTCGCCTGTGGGTTCGCCTTGTACAGCCGGTACACCTCTTCCAGGAGCGGCACCGTCTTCGCCGGCTGGCCGCTGTTCTGGTACGCGAAGGCCAGCACCTGCATCAGGTAGAGGGTGTCCGAGTGGTCCGCGCGGCCGGCCGCCTTCTGCCCGGCCAGCGCCTTCTCCAACAGCGGCAGGGCCAGGTCGAATTTGCTGGCGTCCTGGTAGGCGATGCCCAGCTCGCACATGCTGGCGAGGGTGTCCGTGTGGCCGGCCCCCAGTATGGCGGTTCGCAGCGGGAGCACTTTCTCGAGCAGCGGCAAGGCTTTGTCCGGTCGGCGGGCCAGGCGGTAGCCGACGGCCAGCTCGCTCATGGCGGCAAGGGTGGTCGGGTGATCGCCCCCCAGTTCGTCTTGGGTCGCCTTCACCGCCCCTTCCAGGAGTGCCAGCGCCTGGTCGTGCCGGCCGTTCATCTGGAGGGTGATGGCCAGTTGGTGGACCGCCGAGAGGGTGTCGGGGTGAACGGCCCCGAGGCGTGCCAGCCGTGTGTCCCGGCACTTGCTGTACAGCGCCACCGCCTGATCGTAGTCGCCCAACCCCTGCAATGCCTGACCCAGGGTGTACTGCATGCGGGCCACCACCAGCGGGTCGCCGATGGCCGACCCGTCCAGTTCCTTGATCGCCTTCGTCAGGTTCGCTTTCAGGGCGTCCCGCAGGTCGGCCGCCGTCTCGTACTTCGCGGGCAGGCCGGCGAACACCGACCCGAGGATGGCGTTTGAACTGGTGGCGAACCCCAGGTTCGTTTCCGCCTCCGCCCGCTTCGCGTCCGCCTCCCGCTTCGCCTTCCGCTCCTCTTCGGCCGCCGCAACCGCTTTCCCCTTCTCCGCGTCGGCCACCCGCCGCTGCTCCGCCTCATCCTCCCGTGCTTGCTCCGCGTCTCGCCGCTTCTCGTCCGCTTGCAGGAGTCCGAACGTGGTGCCGGCCATCCCGGCGAGCAAAACAACGAACACCACTCCCGCGGCGGTCACCTGCACGCGGTTCCGCCGCACGAACTTCTTCACCCGATACGCCGTGCTCGGCGGGTGGGCCTGCACCGCCTCGCCGCTCAGGTAGCGGGTCACGTCGGCCGCGAACCCGTTGGCCGTGTCGTACCGGCGGGCGCGGTCCTTCTCCAGCGCCTTCATCACGATCCAGTCGAGTTCGTTTCGCAGCAGGCCGGTCAGCTTCTTCGGCTCGGTCCCGCGGTTGGCGGAGAGGGACGGCAGCGCGTCCGCCGTGCTCAGCTTCGCACTCGGCCGCGGCGGCTCTTCTTCGCGGACGACCCGCAGCATCTCGAGCAGTCCTTGCTTCTGAAGCTCCTTGCCCGAGAACGGCGGACTGCCGGTGAGCAGTTCGTACAGCAGCACGCCGAGGGCGTACACGTCGCTCCGCGTGTCGATGTCCAGGTTGTTCAGGCTGGCTTGCTCCGGACTCATGTACGCCGGGGTGCCGACCACCGCCCCGATGCCGGTGTCGAGGGTGTGTTCCGTCAGCGCCGCGCCGGTGGCTTTCGCGATACCGAAGTCGATGACTTTGGGAACGGGCTTGTCGTCGTAGAGAGCGACGAGCACGTTGCTCGGCTTGATGTCGCGGTGAATCACCCCCTTCTGGTGGGCGTGCTGGATGGCTTGGCAGACGGGGACGAACAGTTCGAGGCGCTGTTGCGGGGTGAGCTTGCGGGCGTCGCAGAAGGTGGTGATCGGCACCCCTTTCACCAGTTCCATGACGAAGTACGGGCGGCCGTCGTGCAAACCCCCGTCGAGCACCTTGGCGATGTTCGGGTGATCCATCACGGCCAACGCTTGGCGCTCGGCCTCGAACCGGGCCAGGACTTGTTTGCTGTCCATCCCGGCTTTGATCAGCTTCACCGCCACCTTGCGTTTGACCGGTTCGGTTTGGTTGGCCACCCACACGCTGCCCATACCGCCCTCGCCCACCTTCTCCGTCAGCTTGTACTTGCCGGCGATGACGGTGCCCGCTTCGGGGTCGGCGGACGGCGGGCGGAGGTGGGTGGTGTAGCCGCCGAACGCGGCGGCGAGGCCGGCATCGAGGGCGGCGTCGGAACCGTCGCGGGTGGCATCGGGCGGGGAGGTGCGGGTGAGGTCGTCGGGGGTCACGGGCGGCACTCCGGCGGTGGGGACGATAGTACCTCCGGCGAGTCGGCGTTTTCGCGGGGAAATTTCCGGAATCTGTCAGCACTAGAATGGGCGGATGATCGACGTTCACCTCCACGTCGCCCCGCCCAACCTGCCCGGCGTCGGGTCGTTGGCCGGCACGTTGCGGTTGCGACCCGAAGTGATCGCGGCGGCGCTCAAACAGGAGATGAAAGCCGCCGGGGTGACGCACGCCTTCGCGATGGGCGAGTGGAACGTCGGCGACGACGACCCGCTCGGCCTCCGCCGCACGCTCGCCATTGCCGAACACGTCCCCGGTCTGAAGCCCATTGGCATTTGCTGCCCGAAGCGCGGCGACCAGCCCGACCATTTGAAACGAGTGGAAGAGGAGTTGGCCCGCGGGCGGGTGGTGGCGCTCAAGTGCTACCTGGGGTATCTGCACTACGAGCCGGCCCACGCCAACTACCGCCGGTACTACGAGCTGGCCGCCCACTTCAAGGTGCCCGTCGTCTTCCACACCGGCGACACATACAGCCCGGAAGCCAAGTTGAAGTACGCCCACCCGCTCGGCGTGGACGAGGTGGCCGTCGATCACCCGAAGACCAAGTTCGTGCTCGCCCACCTGGGCAACCCGTGGACGGTGGACGCGGCCGAGGTCATTTACAAGAATCTGAACGTGTGGGCCGATCTGAGCGGGCTGGTGGTGGGCGACGGGCTGGTGCCGGTCGAGGGCGAGCACCACGACGCGCTGAACGACATCGCCAACCGGGTGCGGACGGCCTTCCGGTACGCCGAGCGGCCGAACCGCTTCCTGTTCGGCACCGACTGGCCGCTCATCCCCATCGCCGCGTATGCCGAGTTCATCCGCCAGGTCATCCCCGCCGTGCACCACGCCCAGGTGTTCGACGAGAACGCCCGGCTGGTGTTCAAGGTGTAGCGTGAGTCTTGTCGTCGCCGGGAGCTTGCGACCGGGTGAGGGCCTGCCCGGTCGCAAGCTCCCGGTGACGACAAGGGAATTGGGCCGGTGAAACACACTCTCCGGCCATCGACACAACCATGTCCGAGGCTCGTGCATGCCCGCCCCCAAGTCCGCGAAGAAGAAGGCCAAGCCGGGCGTCTCCCGCACGCACAAGCCGGACGACATGACGCTGGAGCAGTGGCAGCAGGAGCTGCGCAAGCAGTTCGGCCGCGGGCAGAAGTTCGGCGTGAAGCGACTCGGCGACGACCCGGTGTTCACCGACTTCGCCGTCACCAACCCGCAGTCCGGCAACACCTACCGCGTCACCGTCCGCGGCCGCGGCGCCGGCGACAACACCTGCACCTGCCCGGACTTCGTCACCAACTCGCTCGGCACCTGCAAGCACGTCGAGTTCGTCGTCGGCAAGCTGGAAACGAACCGCAAGACGGCCCCGCGGCTGAAGGCCGGGTTCCACCCGCCGTACAGCGAGGTGTTCCTGCAATACGGCTCGCAACGCGATGTGCGGTTCCGCCCCGGCGCCGACTGCCCGCAGTCGGTCGCTCGATTGGCCGCCGACTTCTTCGACGCCGACGGGGCGAAGCAAGCGGACACCATCGACGACTTCTTGACCGCGTGCGCGGACGCCGACCACGAGGTGAAGTGCGGGGACGATGTGCGGGCATACCTGGCCGAAGTGCGGGACGCCGAGCAGCGGCGGGCGAAGGTGGCGGCGGAGTTCCCCCGCGGGGTGAAGTCGGCGGCGTTCAAGTCGCTGCTGAGCGTGCCGCTGTACGAATACCAGCGGGAGGGGGCGCTGTTCGCGGCGAAGGCCGGGCGGTGCCTGATCGCCGACGAGATGGGGCTGGGCAAGACGATCCAGGCCATCGCGGCGGCCGAAATCCTGGCCCGGCTGTTCGGCGTCGAGCGGGTGCTGATCGTCTGCCCCACTTCGCTCAAGCACCAGTGGCAGCGGGAGATCGAGAAGTTCAGCGGGCGGGCGGCGGCCGTCATCGGCGGCGGGCACCTGGGGCGGGCGGCCGGGTGGGACGACCCCGCGCCGTTCTTCAAGATCACCAACTACGACACGGTGCATCACGACCTGGAGAAGATCACCGCGTGGGGGCCGGACCTGGTGATTCTCGATGAAGCTCAGCGGATCAAGAACTGGGCCACCCGCACCGCCCGCACGGTGAAGAAGGTTCAGTCGCCGTACGCCATCGTGCTCACCGGCACGCCGCTGGAGAACCGGCTGGAAGAGCTGGTGTCGATCGTACAGTTCGTGGACCGCTTCCGCCTCGGGCCGACGTTCAAGCTGCTCGACGCCCACCAGGTCCGCGACGACGTGGGCAAGGTGACCGGCTACCGCGACCTCGACCAACTCGGCGCGACGCTCGCACCGATCCTGCTTCGAAGGAAGAAGGATCAGGTGCTCGACCAGTTGCCGGAACGGATCGAGAGCACCGTGTTCGTGCCGATGACCCCGCAACAGCGCGAGATACACGAAGAGGCCCGCGAAACGGTCGCCCGCATCGTGGCCAAGTGGCGGCGGTTCAAGTTCCTGAGCGAAGCCGACAAACAGCGGCTGATGGCGGCCCTGCAAACCATGCGGATGGCGTGCGACAGCACGCACCTGATCGACCCGACCACCGACCACGGGCCGAAGGCGGGGGAGGTGGCCACACTGCTCGGCGAACTGCTCGAAACGCCGGGGGCGAAGGTGGTAGTGTTCAGCCAGTGGGTGCGGATGCACCACCTGCTGATGAAGCGGTTGAAGGCGATGAGGGCCGGCAGCGTGTTCTTCCACGGCGGCGTGCCCGTCCACAAGCGGAAGCACCTGATCGAC
Organism: Planctomycetia bacterium; assembly: GCA_031441625.1. GTDB lineage: Bacteria > Planctomycetota > Planctomycetia > Gemmatales > Gemmataceae > JALHQU01. The sequence goes on along the minus strand of JANNQE010000877.1, from coordinate 2,990 downwards.
CAGTTCTGCGACGACCCGGCGTGCCGCGTGTTCCTCAGCACCGACGCCGGCGGGGTGGGGCTGAACCTGCAACACGCCTCGGCCGTCATCAACGTCGATCTGCCGTGGAACCCGGCGGTGCTCGAACAGCGGATCGGCCGCGTCCACCGGCTCGGCCAACAGAACCCGGTGCGGGTGGTCAACTTCGTCACCCAGGGGGCGATCGAAGAGGGGATGCTGAGTTTGCTGGCGTTCAAGAAGTCGGTGTTCAGCGGGGTGCTCGACGGCGGGGCGAAGGACGTGAGTATGGGCGGGTCGCGGATGACCAAGTTCATGGAATCGGTCGAAACAGTCAGCACTGCCATCCCCGAAGCCGATCCGGTCGAAGAGGTCTCACCACAACCGGAGGCGACTGTGGATGTGCCGGACAACCCGTTCGCCGCGCTGCTTGAGGTGGGGGCGGCGCTGCTGAAGCAGGCGACAGCGAAGCCGGGTGTGAACGGCCAAGGCGGGCTGGTCCACACCGACCCGACGACCGGCGAGAGCTACCTGAAGTTGCCGGTGCCGAAGCCCGAAGTGATGAAGCAACTGGCGGCCGGGCTTGCGGGGCTGCTGGCGGCACTCGGCGGGAAGTCGGAGTAGTGGGCCACTCGCTCCGCGGCGGCACCTGCAACCCGTCGCGCCGCTCGCCCTTACTCATACCACTCCGGGCTGAGCAGCCACCGCAGCGACCCGCTCCCCTGGTTGGCGCTCGCGTCCGTCACGACCAGCGCCGCCGTCCCGCGGTCGAACTCGACCGCCCCGCCGCCCATCAGCCACGCCGCGAACACCCCCATGTCTGGCAGGTGGCCGACGACCGCCACCGTCCGCACGCCCAGTCCGGCCAGCAGTTTCGCCACCGAGTCCGGGTCCTGGCTCATCGGCACCAGTTCGGGGCAAAAGACCAGCGCGCTGCCGGCCGGGGCGAGCGAGAGGAGCGGCTCGGCGGTTTGCCGCGCCCGCATGAACGGACTGCACACGACCGCGTCGAGTGGCACCTTCCCCCGCAGGGTGTCGACGAGCTTCTGGGCGGTGGCGTGCCCACGGGCGGTCAGGGGGCGGTCGGCGTCGGCCGTGATCGCCCCGCCGAGGTCCACCGCCTCCGCGTGCCGAACGAGCAGGAGTTGCATGGGCGGGTGCTCCGAACCGTGAGCGATGGGATGTGAGCCAGAGTACGGAAGGGCGGGGGAACGTGCAGACCTCCCCCTGGTCACTCTCCGTTGCGGGGTGGTGTCGCCGACAACGGGGGGCGCGCCATGAAATCACCCCCCGCCGGCGGCGTTGAGTTGGCAACAGCCGGATTTCCGATGCCCGCCCGAGGAACCCCCATGACCCGTCGAATCCTCCCACTCCTGGCCGCCGTGCTGGCGGTCGCCACCCCGCCAGCGTTCGCCGCCGACGAACTGCCGGCCGAGCTGAAGTACGTGCCCCCCGAGGCGGCGCTGTTCATTTACATGGACGTGGCGGCCGTCCACGACAGCAAGCTGGGCGAGGCACTGAAGAAGTCGAAGGCGGCCGACACGATTTTGAATCTGGCCGACCCGAACAAGCTGCTCGGCGCGAAGCTGGGCGACGTGAAGGCGGTCATGTTCAGCTTCCCCACCCTGCAAGACCAGACGGCCATGGCGAAGGGGGTGGGCGTCGTCACCTACCGCCAGAAGTACGACCGCGAGAAGCTGACCGCCGCCGTGAAGGAGCAGGCGAAGAAGATGAAGGGCGAGGTGGTGGTGAAGGACCACGTGGTGAGGGTGACGATGCCGTCGCCCTTCAGCGTGGACAACAAGCTGACGACGACGCACGACCTCACCGACGACACCCGCGTCGTGTCGGTGTACGGCCTGGGCGACGAGTACCTGAAGCCGACCGACGCGAAGGGCATTCACAGCGCCGCACTGAAGGCGAACGCCTCCGCCCACGTGGTCGTCGGGGTCAACTTCAACGCCCTGCCGGACGAGATCCGCGGGGAGAACCTGCCGGCCGAGTTGCAGCCGTTCCGCCCCATCCTGCTGTCCGACGGGCTGACCGCGGTTGGGGTGCTGACGAAGGACAAACTGAACGTGACGGTGACGGTGACGGCGAAGAACAAGGGCGACGCGGCGGAAGTGGAGAAGTCGCTCGACGCCCTACGGCAGTTCGCCGACACCACCATCACCACCGCCCGCAAGACGCTCAAAGACAACGTGTCCAAGCCGAAGGAGGTCGGCGAACTGTTCGACGTGCTGCAAGCGTCGATGAAGGACGCCAAGTTCTCGCTGGCCGACACCACGGCCACCGCCGGCCTGAGCCTGCCGCTCGACGCCCCCTACGGCCCGTTCTTCGAGCTGCTCACCGGCGGCGGCGCGTCCGACCGGGCGATCTCGTCGAACAACTTGAAGCAGCTCGGCCTGGCCATGCACAACTACGAGTCGGCCCACAACCACCTGCCCACCCCCGCCACCCTGGGCAAGAAGGGGAAGAAACTGCTGAGCTGGCGGGTGGAAATCCTGCCGTACATCGAGGAAGACGTGCTGTACAAGAAGTTCAAGCTCGACGAGCCGTGGGACAGCGAGCACAACCTGAAGGTGGTGAAGGACAACCCCATGCCGAAGACGTTCGCCATCCCGGGCACCACGAACGAGGCCGACAAGAAGACGCACTACCAGGTGTTCGTGGGCAACGGGGCCATGTTCGAGCCGACCGGCCCGACCAAGTTCGCCGACATCCTCGACGGCACGTCGATCACCTTCATGGTGGCCACGGCGGCGAAGGCGGTCGATTGGACGAAGCCGGACGACATCGAGTTCGACCCGAAGGCCGAGATCGCCAAGCTGCTGCTGTTCAAGGACGGCATCTGCATGATGGCGTTCGGCGACGGGTCGGTGCGGGCGGTCAGCGACAAGGTCGCCGAGAAGTCGCTCAAGGCGTACGTCACCCGCAACGGCGGCGAGGTGGTGAGCGACGACGAGTGACTCCGTAGGTGCCGCCTGCCGGGC
>JANNQE010000876.1:0-6723 GCA_031441625.1 Planctomycetia bacterium | reverse complement strand
AGGACGAGCGGTGGAAGGCGGTCGCCCCGGTGGTGTCGGACCTGGTGGTTCAGGAGAACCCGCTGGAGGCGGCGTTCTGGTTCGCGGCGCTGGAGCCGGTCCGCGGGTCGCTGGTGCCGGCGCTGGTGAAGCGGTATCCCGAGGCACGGGGCCGGCTGCGCGGCGGGAAGCTGGACGAGGTGCATTTGGCCGCGGAGGTGAGCGGGTACGACCTGACGGCCATGGCGCTGGCACAGTACACCGGGGATCGACCGGCAGAGTCGGCGGAACTGATGTTGGTGGTGGACCCACGGCACGCGGCCCAGTTCGTGCCAGCGATAGCCGCGAACAAGGGGGCCGTGGTTCCGGTCCTGAAGGCGGAGTTGGCAAAGACGGGGCGAACGGACTGGACCGACGAGCAGCACGAGACGCTGAGTCGGCGGCAGGCCCGGGCGGCGGCGGTGTTGTTGACGCTGGGGAAAGCGGAGGCGGTATGGCCGCTGTTCGCCTTCCCAGCGGACGGCAACCCGACGGCGCGGAGCTACCTGCTGGCCAGGCTGGTCGATCTGGGCGCGGACCCGGCGGCCCTCATGAGGCGGTTCGAGGCGGAAGCGGACGTGTCGGCGAAGCGGGCGTTGCTGGTCGCGCTCGGCGGCTTCCCGGTGGAGGTGGTGCCGGCGGCGGAGCGTGCGGCGCTGACGGCGAAGCTGCTGGTGCTGTACCGCGAGCACCCCGATCCGGGGCTGCACGGGGCCATCGACTGGCTGTTGCGTCAGACGTGGGGGAAGGCGAAGGACGTCGCTGCGATCGACGCGGAGTTGGCGGCGGTGATGCGGGCGAAGGTGCTGGCGCGGGGTCTGGCGGACCTCGCGCCGGTACCGATCCCGGTGGGGCCGTTGCTGCCCGCGCCAGCGGTGGCGGAGAAGCGGGACTGGTTCGCGAACGGTGAGGGTCAGACGTTCGCGGTGGTGCGCGGGCCGGTGGAGTTCACGCTCGGCTCGTCACTGTCGGAGCCGGGTCGAGTCAGGGTTGAGGTCGCACACCGGAAGCGGATCGGGCGCACGTTCGCGGTCGCAACGAAGGAAGTGACGGTGGAGCAGTTCCTGCGGTTCCGCCCGGGGTATAGCTGGATCAAACGGCACAGTCCGGGTCCGGACACGCCGGCGGTGAACGTGACCTGGTACGACGGTGCGGCGTACTGCAACTGGCGTGAACACCGATCACCACGACTCGAACCGGCAGTATTACGACCGGATCGCCACCGCGTACGACACGATCGCGAACTCAAGCGAACGGGCGGCTCGTCAGACCGGGATCGAAGCGCTCGACCTGAAGCCAGGGGAGGCGGTGCTCGAACTCGGCTTCGGCACCTGCTACGACGTCCTCGAACTCGCCACCCGGGTGGGGGCGGACCCTGACCGCCTCCTCGACGGGGTTGACGTGCCGATTTCCCGGATCGTGTTTGCCGCCAAGTTGTCCAGCCTCCAATTCAAGCGAGACATGCGGCTCGCCAAGCGGCAAAAACGGAGCTGAACACTCCGGCGTGAGGTGAGCGACAATCGCCAGAAATGTCGCTGGGCCGGCGAACAATCCGGCGTGGAGTACTCGCTACTCGTGTTCAGCCCCTTAGACTTTCTGTCGTGCAGCCCGCGGTTCAATTCTTCAGGGGCCTGACGGCATGGGGGGGAAAGCGATTCCTCACACATCGGTACGGCGGTAGACTGACGTGCGACCCTCCCCACCGTGAGAACTGCGATGAGCGAACCGAACACGTTCGCGGTGCTGCTCACACGGGTACGGGCCGGCGACCCGGCCGCCGCCGAGGAGTTGGTGAAGACGTTCGAGCCGGCCATCCGGGTGGCGGTGCGGGCGTCACTCGTGGACCCCAAGCTGCGGCGGCAGTTCGACACGGTGGACGTGTGCCAGTCGGTGCTCGGCAGCTTCTTCGTGCGGGCGGCGGCCGGCCAGTTCGACCTGACCGACCCGGCCCAACTCGTCGCCCTGCTCGCCCGCATGACGCGGAACAAGGTGGCCACCCGCGCCCGCTACCACACCCAAGACAAGCGGGACGCCGGGCGGGTGGCCGGCACCGACTCCGCGCTCGGCGGGGTGGCGGCGGCGGGCCGCGCGCCGGACAGCGTCCTGGCCGGCAAGGAACTGTACGACATGGTGCTGGCCGGGCTGACCGACGAGGAGAAGGAACTGGTGCGGCGGCGGGCGGACGGCGAGGAGTGGGACGGGATCGCGGCGGCGCTCGGCGGCACGCCGGAGGCGCGGCGGAAGCAACTCGCCCGCGCCATCAGCCGGGTGGGGGCGGACCTCGGCCTGGGGGACGACGATGTTTGACCACTCCCACCCGTCGGTCTGGAAACTGCTCTCGGCGGCGGACGCGGCGGACCACGCCCGCGCGGACCAGGACGCCCGCTGGCGGGTGGGCAAGCCGCTGCCGGTGGAGAAGTACCTGGAGGCGCTGCCGAAGGTGGCCGCCGACCCCGAACTGGCGATGGTCCTCATCTACGGCGAAGTGCTCTCTCGCACGGAGGCGGGACAGACGCCGACCGCGGACGAGTACCGCCGCCGCTTCCCCCGGCTGGCCGACCGGCTGGCCGTCCAGTTCCAACTGCACTCGGCCCTCGGCAAGGCGTCGGCCGGCGACACCGACCCGGACGGCACCCGCCCGGCGGACGACACCCGCCCGCTCGTCCCGGCGGGCGAGCGGGCGCTGCCGGAGGTGTACGGCCCGTACACGGCGGGGGAGGTGATCGGCCGCGGCGGGATGGGGGTGGTGCTGGCCGCTCACGACCCCGCCCTCGACCGCGAGGTGGCGATCAAGACGCTCAGGCCGGGGCACCCGCGGTCGGCGGAGGCGGCGGTGCGGTTCGCCCGCGAGAGCCGCATTTCGGCGAAGGTTCAGCACCCCGGCGTGCCGGCGGTGTACGCCGCCGGTGAGCTGGCCGACGGCACCCCGTACTTGGCCATGAAGCTGATCCGCGGGCGGACGTTGGCCGACCTGTTCCGCGCCCGCCCCGACCCCTCGGCCGACCGCCCGCGGCTGCTGCGGGTGTTCGAGCAGGTGTGCCAGGCGGTCGGGTTCGCCCACTCCGAACGGGTGGTCCACCGGGATCTCAAGCCTGCGAACGTGATGGTCGGGGCGCACGGCGAGGTGCAGGTGATGGACTGGGGGCTGGCGAAGGAGTTGGCGGCGGTCGATCTCGCCCCGGACGCCGACTCGCCCGACGACGACCGGCCGGCCGACGCGACCCGCAAAGGGACCGTCCTCGGCACCCCGGCGTACATGCCCCCGGAGCAGGCCCGTGGAGAAGACGCGGACGAGCGGGCGGACGTGTTCGCCCTCGGCGGGATTCTGGCCGAACTGCTCACCGGCCAGCCGCCGTTCGTGGGCGGCGGGGCAGCGGCGGTAGCGCAGTCGGCGACGGCCGACCTCAGCGCGGTGACGGAACGGCTGGCCGGGTGCGGGGCGGATGACGAACTGGTGGCTCTGGCCGGGCGGTGCCTCGCCCCCGACCCGGCTGACCGGCCGGCGAACGGGTCGGCGGTGGCCGAGGCGATGGCGAAATACCACGCCGACGCCGACGCCCGCCTGCGGCAGGCGGAGCGGGCGAAAGCGGCGGCCGAGGCGCAGGCGGTGGAGCAGCGGAAGCGGCGGCGGGTGCAGGTGGCGCTGGCGGTAGCGGTAGCGGCGGTGTTGCTCGTGGGCGGGGTGGGGGTGTGGGTGGTGCAGAAGCAGAACGCCGACCGCGAGCTGGAAGCGACGAAGGTGGACGCCGAGCGTGCCGAGCAACGACGGCGGGCGGCCGACGGGGTAGACCGGGGCATCGCACAGGCGGTCGAGCTGCGGAACCGGATGCTGTGGGCGCAGGCCGACGCCGCCCTCGCCCAGGCGACCGCCGCCGCCGGCAGCGACCCCGACCCGGAGTGGACGGTCAAGCTGGACGCGGCGAAGAGTGAACTCGATCTGCTCCGCAAGCTGGACGCCGCCCGGCTGAATCGCGTCTTCTGGCAGGGCAAGAAGGGGATGAAGGCGACCACCGACGCCGAGTACGCCGCCCTCTTCAAGCGGCACGGGTACGACGTGTTCACCCCCACCCCGGAGGAGGCGGCGGAGCGGATCAACGCCAGCCCCATCCGAGACGAACTGCTGACGGCGCTCGACGACTGGACGTTTGGGGCGGCCGAGAAGGGGACTGCCGACCGGGTGCTGGCGGTGGCGAAGGGGGTGGCCGGCAAATCGTGGCGGGATGTGCTGAACAAGAAATTCCCGGAAGGGGAGAAGCCGCCGGACGCCCGCGACTGGTTGGCGACCATCCCGCCGGCCGACCGTGGTCCGGTGCTGTACATGGCGTTGAGCAACAAGGCAAAAAAAGACGGCGGGAGCACGGTGGCGGTGATGAAGGAAGGGGTGGAGCAGTTCCCGACCGACTTCTGGCTGGCGGTCTACCTCGCCATGGCGCACGAGGAGTGGAACGAACTCGGCCTCGCCCTGAGCACCTTCCGCACCGCCCGCGCCCTGCGGCCCGACTCGTGGCATGTGCCCAACGAGATGGGGGTGGTCTGCCTGAAGATGGGCGACCGGGCGGCGGCCATCCGCCTGTTCCGCGAAAGCCTCGCCCTCCAGCCGTCCGCCCCGACGTACAGCAACCTGGGCAACGCGCTCCAGCAGGACAAGAAGCTGGCCGAGGCCGTCGCCGCGCACAAACTGGCGGTGAGGCTCGACCCCGAATACGCCAACGCCTGGAACAACCTTGGCACCGCCCTGCGGGACGACAACCAGATCGACGAAGCGATAGCCGCCTTCCGCAAGGCCATCGAATTGGCTCCCGAGGACGCCGCCCCGCGGTTCAGCTTGGGATTGGCCCTGCTGACGGCCAAAAAGGATGCGAAGGCGGCGCTGGCCGAGTTCCAAAAGATCTTCGACGACAAGCTCGAGATGGCGGACGACGAGCGGGTGAAGTTGTTCGTCGCCATGAGCCACGCCTGCAAGATGTTGAACCGGCTGGCCGATGCCGAGGCCCACCTCCGGGCGGCGGTCAAGCTGAACAAGGAACACGCCGAGAGCCACTACCAGTTGGCCGACGTGCTCTGCCTTCGGGGGAAGCCTAAGGCGGCCATCCCGGAGTACCGTGAGGCCATTCGGCTGGACGACAAGCAAGCGAAGTATCACACCGACTTGGGGGTGGAACTCCGCATGCAGGACGACCTGGACGGGGCCATCAAGTGCCACCGGGAGGCGGTGCGGCTCGACCCGACGTTCGTGGAGGCGCACGTCAACCTGGGGTCGGCGTACCTGCACCAGCAGGAGTACGCGAAGGCGGAGAAGTGCTTCCGGGACGCGGTCAGGCTGGACGAGAGGCTGGCCGCCGGACACTACAACCTGGGGTTGGCGCTCGCCCGGCAGAAGAAGTACGCCGACGCCGATGCGTCGTTCCGCGCGGCGTTGAAGCACAACAAGGCGCTCGCCCCGCAGGTGAACCCGCTACTGGCGGCACTCGAGAAGGAGCGGAAGTCCGCCCGCGAGGTACTCCCCCCGCCCCGCCCGGCCGACGACGGAAAGTGAAAAATGACCCCGCCCGGCACCTGGCCGGGCGGGGCGGGTGTTCAGGCGGCGATCCCACGGGTGCGGCCGAAGGTGATCAGATCCCAGAAGTTGCTCCCCAGTGCGTCGGTGTATGCTCGCTGCGACGGCCAGGAGAACAGCCACACCGTCCGCCCGCCCTGCGTCCGGGTGCCGTCCACCACACCGCGGGAGGCGTCGAACCACTCGCCGAGCGCCCGGCAGTAGAACCCGAACAGCGCCCCGGCGGGGACGCCGAACCCGACCAGCGCCTTCCGCACCTCGCGGGCGCGGGCCTGCGACAGCCGCAGGTTGTGGGCGTCCGACCCGGAGCGGTCGGCCCGGCCGAACACCTCCAGGTAGGTGTTGGCGTCGTAGTTCTTGGCGAAGTGCCGGAGCAGGATGTGCTGGTTCGGGTGCAGCACGGCGGAGTTCGTCTCGAACCCGAAGGCGGACGCCACGCACCGCCCGTCCGTGTGATCGAACCGATAGGTGACGTGCCGCTCGGCGTCCGACTTGTTGTGCAGTTTGAACCACATGGCGATTCTCCAACGGAGGTTGAGGTGGGGTCTGTTGCGAACCCACCGGAGGGTGCGGCGGGGTCGCCACACCCGATCAATCGCCGTTCGGGGGTGGGGCGGACGTGAGGGGCGAAAAAAAATGAACCCGCCCGGCCGGAGCCGGGCGGGAAGGGGTTGGTGTGGCTTCTCGCGATCAGGTGCGTTTGGACGCGAGGAAGGCGTCGATGATCTCGAACTTGCCGGCCAGCTCCGCCGCCTTCGCCGCCGGCAGCTCCCCGCGGGTGTTCTGGATGTACGCCTCGAAGGTGGTGGTCCAGTCCTCGTAGGGGCTCCAGGTGCTGTAATCGCGGGCGAACTTGCCGTTCGTGTCGTAGAACCACGCCCCGTTGCCGGAGACGCTCTTGCCAACCGGGGCGGACGCCGTGCCGGTGCGGGCGGGCTGGTGGGCGGGGCGGCGTTCCTGCCGTCGGCCAGTGAGGTGGACGTGCGGCATCGGTTGGGGGTGATGCTGCGGGCGCGGGGCGACCTGGCCTGGGCGGAGGAGGAGCAGCGGGCGGCACTGGCCGCCGACCCGGACGACCCGCGGCCGGCGGCGGAGTTGAAGCTGCTCGCCGGCCTGCGGCTGTTGGGGGTCAAGTGAACCCAAGTCGG
>JANNQE010000875.1:0-4408 GCA_031441625.1 Planctomycetia bacterium | reverse complement strand
AGCGCGTACACGCACGAGTTGATGACTTTGAGCAACTGCCCGCAGATGGCCGGGTCGTGCGCCAGCAGGTTGACGATCTCCTTCACCTCGCAGTCCGGGTTGCTCGTCGCCCGCACGATCTGCATGGCGACGGCCGGCGGGGTGGGGAGCGGACCGGCCTGCAACACGCGGGCGAGGGCGTTCTCGCGGACCGAGCTACGACCCGGCGGCGGCAGGATGACGGTGGCGTTGCTCACGGGCGTGGTTTCTGCTGGGGGGCGGTGGGTTGCCGAACCATGCGACCGATTCAGGCGGTGTCAACTTCCGTCCGCGGATTCTGCTCTGGCCGGAATGAGGGGGTTCGGGTGTAATCCCGCCGGCGGAAAAGTGTCGGGGGGACCTCACCCCCCGTTCCCCTCTCGCACGGGAGAGGGGGTGTTCAAGACGACGACGCTCCGGGCGGGTTGGCATAGGTACAGGACCATGAGCAGGTTGAATACCCCCTCTCCCGTGGGAGAGGGGGGGGCGGGGGGTGAGGTCTTTTTTCCCGAGGGAACAACATGCGGTGGGTCGTGGGCATCGACGAAGCCGGGTACGGGCCGAACCTCGGCCCGCTGGTGCAGGCCGCCGCCGCCGTGCGGCTGCCCGACGACGACCCGGCCGGGTGGGACGCCCTGCGGCCGAGCGTGCGGAAGGCGGCCCGCGGGGCCAAAGACCCGCGGCTGGTGGTGGACGACTCCAAGCGGGTGTACATGGGCGTGAACGCGCTGGAGAAACTGGAACGCAACACCCGCGGGCTGTTCGGCCTGCTCGACCCGACGGCCGGCGAGCTGTTCCACCGCGTGGCGCTCGACTGGTGCGTGACTGATCTGACCGGCGAGGCGTGGTTCGACCCCGGCGCGGTCGCACCCGTCGCCACCACGTTCGACGCCGTCCGCAAGCACGTCGCCCACTTCGCACAGACGTGTCCGGACGGGATCGCGTTCAACACGCCGCTCGCGGTGGTCACGCCCGCCCCGCGGTTCAACCGGGTGGTGGAGGCGAGCGGCACGAAGGGCACGCTGCTGGCGCTCGGGCTGATCGACCTCCTCCGTGTGACCCTCGCCACGCTGCCGGGCGACGAGAGTGTGATGGTGCTGTGCGACAAGCAGGGCGGGCGGAACTTCTACGGCCCGCTGATGCAGGAGGCGTTCCCGACTGCCACTGTGTTCCCGCAACTGGAATCGAACGCCGAGAGCCGCTACCAGATCGAAGGGCTGGGGCGGGTGGTGACGGCGACGTTCCGGCCGAAGGCGGACGGCGACAGCGTCGCGGTGGCGGCGGCGAGCATGGTGTGCAAGTACCTGCGGGAGGTGTGCATGGCACTGTTTAATGCATACTGGGCGAGGCACGTGCCGGACATCAAGGAGACGGCCGGCTACCCGGTGGACGCCAAACGCTTCTTCGACGAGATCCGTCCGGCGATGGCACGGCTGGGGATCGAGGAGCGGGCCGTGTGGCGGATGAAGTAGGGTGGGTCGCTCTCGCCGAGAGCGACATCCGAACCGACTCTCGCCGAGAGTCGGAGAGGGTGTTCGGCCGGAGTGACGAACGTGCAGTTGACGAAAGCCGGCACTCGCTGCACGCCGGCTTCCCAGGCGAAGGCCCCCGTCCGACTCTCGGCGAGAGTCGGCCACCCTAACAGAACGCCTTCAGCTCGTGCCCCGCGTCGAGCAGCGCCGCCCGCACCGCCCGCACGAACTCGACCGCCCCCGGCGTGTCGCCGTGGACGCAGATCGTGCGAACGCCCTGGGTGCGGACGAGCCATTCGACTTGAGCCACCACTTCCTTCACGTCGTGCAAGATCGCATCCGGTTCGGTGCGTGGCACGAGCGTGCCGTCGGGCCGGTAGCGGCGGTCGGCGAACCCTTCGGGGATGAACACAATCCTCCGCTCCGTCGCCACCGCTTCCAACACCGACCCCGGCAGGCCGACCACCGGTAGCGGCTGCCCTATCGCCTTGAGCAGGGCGGCGGCGTACTCGCGGTCGCGGCACGCCTGGTGGTAGAGCGCGCCGTGCGGCTTCACGTACCCGACCGTCAGCCCGTGGATTTCGGCGAACCCGAAGAAACTGATCAGCATCGCCCGGAGTTCGAGAATCAGTACCGCGGGGGGGATGGTGATCTCGCGGCGGCCGAAGTCGGCGCGGCCGAACCCAGGGTGCGCGCCCAATCGTACGCCGTGCCGCTTGGCGAGGTCGAGCGCGGCCCGCATGGTCGGGATGTCCCCGGCGTACCCGCCGCAGCAGATGTTCGCGGACGTGACGAGCGGCATCAGGTCGGCGTCGGTGCCGGCCCCTTCGCCCAGGTCGGCGTTCAGGTCGATGAGCATGAGGGAATTGTCCGGTAGGGTGGCCGGCTCTCGCCGAGAGCCGGTGCCGATGCCGCTCTCGGCGAGAGCGGCCCACCCTAAGTGCGTCACTTCTTCGGCATGTCCGGGATGGTCGCGGGCGGCACGAGCGTCGGCGGCACGGTGGCCGGCGGCAACGCCGGCTTCGGCTCCACCTTCGGCAACTCCTTCTCCAGCAGGTGCCCGAGCAGCCGCCCCTTCAGGTCTTCGGCCGCCTGCACCGCCGCACGGGTCGGCTGCTTGGTGAACTCCTTGTTCACGTCGTCCGCCCCCCACAGCACCGCGCCGTCGAGCGACACGCCGGCGAACAGCCCGCGGCTGCGGCTGTACGACAGCACTTCGGCCTTGAACTTGCCGTCGGTCGCGGCCTCGGCCCGCCGGCCGAGCGGCCCGGCCGCCACCGCCGCGTCCACGCCCAGCTTCAGCTTCGTCTTGCCGTCGAGCAGGCTCTCCATCGTCTTCTTGGACTTGAACAGCAGCACCAGTTCGGACACCTCGACGCCGATCTGCGGGCCGACGCTCGCCCCGCCCAGGTACACGAACGTCGGGTCGCCCCACCCTTCGGGCGTGCGGGCCAGGGCCACCCCGTGCCCGCCGCGGCCGGCGAACACGAACCCGCCCTTCACCGAATCCGGGATGATGACGATCCCCTCCGACTTGGCGAGCAGCGTGTCGGGGATGCGGCTCTTCGGCCACGCCTGCATGTCGTCGATCACCTCGGCCGCCTTCGCCAGCGTCTTCTCCGGGGCCGGCGGGTCGGGCTTCAGGTCTCTCAGCTTGTCGCGGATGGGGCCTTGCGCGGGCGACACGGCCAGCGCGGAGGCGAGCAGCAGGTGGGTGAACATCGGCGGTCCTCGGGGGCGGTGTCCGGGTGTCTCCACTAGAAACGTATCCGACCGGGCGACTTGCGGTCAATGGGGAGGGGAATTCGGCACGACCGTAAATGATGGAACCGGGAACGGAGTGACCGGGTGAAGTCCCGAAGGGACGACCGGGAATAGCCAGGGGTGAAGCGAGCCGAAGGCGAGCGAGAACCCCTGGTCACGATCACGAAGGAAGCCAGAAGCCCTGAAAGGGCGACCCGGTTCACTGGGTCGCCCTTTCAGGGCTTCAATCATTTGGGTTTCTGGCTCCAGGGGTTCCGTCGCCTCTTCGAGGCTCCGTCACCCCTGGCTATTCCCGGTGGCCCCGTTGGGGCCGCACTTGATCGCTCACGCTCCCGGCTCTCCATCGTCACTTCCCCAGCGCCAGATCGAGCACCCAGCAGCCGCGGCAATGCGGGCCGGGGCCGCGAAGGTGCGACAGCATCGCCGGGTCGTCGCACCCGGCTTCTTCGAGCGCGTCGGCCAGGATGGGCAGGCGGTCGAAGGCTCGCTCTTCGTAGATGCCCGCCGCCAGTGCTGTCACGGTATCGGTCCGCCACTTCTTGTTGAACACCGGCGGCTTGTACGGGTTACCGAACACGCACCGTAGCAGGTCGCACAGAATCCGGTCGCCTTTCGGCGTGGTGTCGGCGATCGGGGTGGGCAACAGTCCGGTCATGAAGAACGTTGCGTTGTACGCGCTCACACCGCACGTTTCGACGACCAGGCTGACCGCGCGGTTCGCGCGGGTCGGCAAGCGGGGGAAGTAGCCGTCCTCGTTCATCGGCCGGACCCGCATACTGGCGACAGTGAGCCTCACCCTGTCCACCTCGCCGTCGGCGAACCGCTCGGCCACCTCCAACGCCTTCCGCAAGCGGTCGTCGGGCAACAGATCCCACACCCGCCGGCAGCACCCGACGGCGTACAGCCGTAACTTCCGCCGCCCGGCCTTCGACCGCGGGAACCGCAACTCGCCCAACATGTGGGCCATGTACTGCGCGTTCCACTTCTCGGCGTCCCACTGCTTGGCGTTCATTTGTAACTCCGGCGAGGTCGGTGGTCGGGCTGTGGTGGCGTGGGCCTGTTAGCCCGACGCGCGAGCGAGGGGCCAGAGGCCGTTCCGAACGACAGGAAGGTTATCGCCACCCACCGCCTACACTGCTTTCGCATCGCCTCTG
>JANNQE010000874.1:0-2911 GCA_031441625.1 Planctomycetia bacterium | reverse complement strand
CCCCCCCCCCCCCCCGCCCCGTGCTTGTCGCTGCGGCGTGAGCCGTGCTACAGCCCCTTATCCTGGGCCCGCTTCTGATCGCCCTTGTAGTTGACGTGCTGGAAGGCCAGCTCGGTCGCCAGTTGGCCGATGTACTGGTTGCGGTACAGGTTCAACTGCGACACGTCGGTCGGCTTCAGTTGGGCCTGGTGGGTGAGCGGGTAGGAGTATTTCGGCTCGCCCTTGCCCGCCTCGTACACCGACACCTGCATGGCGGCGCTGCCCCTGCAGATTTCGCCGCCCAACTCGCGGTCCGTCAGCTTGAGCGATTCGACCGTCACGTCCAGCCAGTAGTCGGCCCCCAGTTGGCGGGCGAAGTCGCCGGGGTTGCCGGTGTTCCAGCGGTTCGGGTCGCTCGTCTTGAAGTTGTTCACCTTCGCCTGCTCCACCACCACGATCTTAGTGCCCTTGTTCGTCTCGGCCAGCACCTTCAACTGCGAGCCGATCTTGCCCGCCAGGTCCAGGTCGGCCCCGACCGGAACCCCGTGGGCGGCCGTCACGGACACGGCCACGATCACCTCCTTCTTCCCCTCCTGCGGGGTGAGCGGGTGCTCCGCCTTCATCGTCTCGTCGCCCTTCAGCAGGTGCCACCAGGTGCCCGGCCCGCACCCGAAGCTGAACACCGCCGCGGTCAACAGGGCGGACGTGATCGCCGCCCGCCGCCAGAACTTCCGGCTCATCCGTGAACCCCCCGGTTCGGAACCCAGGGGAATCACCCCCTGGGGTTATGGCACGAACATGATCCACGCCCACCGCCCCACCATGAGGAGGAGCAGGCCGGACAGGATGATGGTCGAAAACAGTTCCCCGTTCCGCACCCACAACAGTCGCCCCCGAACCGCACTGATCACCAGCCACGGGGTGAGCACGATGATGGCGGCACACATGAGCGTGCCCACCCAGTTCGCCCTCATCGAGTTCACCACGTCGCCGTGCGTGAGCAGGGCGAAGCTGGTGGTCATCCCGCACGCCGGGCACGGCCTCCCGAACATCTGCACACTGCTGCACTTGGGCAGCCCCAACTGCGTGTGCGTCTCCATCGTCTTCGCCTCGCCGTCGTCCCGGTACGGGTTCAGGCAGAGCGCCACGACGATCATGGCCGTGAACCCGACCGCCATGACCGCCAGCAGGATCCGCACGTACAGTGCCATGCGGCGGGGCCGGCGGTTGCGGGGGTCGTCGTCGAAGTCGAAATCCCCCTCGTCGTCGTACACGTGGTCGAAGTCGCGGTCGGCCGCGGGGCGGACGATCGGTCGTGCGACCGGCGGGGCCTCGGGCGGCGTCGGCGACGCCTCCGGCGGGGCCGGGTCGGGTACGAGGTCGGCGGCGGTCGGCTCGGAGGGCGGCACGGATAGCCTCCGTCGGGGTTTCATTCAAGTCCATTCCGCCGAAGATCGCGGCGGGGTGGCGACATTCTACCAGGGCGAACGGCCGTGAACCTCCCCGACCGAGTGCGAACGGCGATGAACCGATTGCGGCCCGGCTGGGCGGGCGAACTGGGGGCGGTGGCCGTTTCCGGCGGGGCCGACAGCGTGGCCCTTCTGCGCGCTCTGGTGGACTGCGGCGGGCGGCTGATGGTCGGGCATGTGAACCACCAACTGCGGGGCGACGAAGGCGATGCCGACGAGCGGTTCGTGGTGGAGTTGGCAAACACTCTGGGGTTGCCGGTTCACACCCACCGGGTGAACGTGGCCGCGCTCGGCGGGAATGTGGAGGCGACCGCCCGTCGAGTGCGGTACGAATGGCTCACGAGTTTGGCGAGCGAAGTGGGTGCCGCGTGGATCGCCACCGGCCACACGGCCGACGACCAGGCCGAAACCGTGCTGCACCGCATGATTCGCGGGACGGGGTTACAGGGCTTACGGGGGATTGCCACTCTTCGCCGCGACCAGCGGGAGCGGTTGGCCTCACCCGCTCCCGCTGGTCGCGGCGAAGACAGGACTGTCATCGTCCGTCCCCTCCTCACCATCCCCCGCACTGACCTGCTCGACTACCTACACACCCTCCCTCAACCCTACCGCACCGACAGCACCAACGCCGACACCGCCTTCACCCGCAACCGCATCCGGGCCGAACTGCTCCCGCTGCTCCGCACCTTCAACCCCGCCATCGTGGACGTGTTGAACCGGCTGAGCGTGCAGGCGGAGGAGTTGTTCGCGGAGCAGGAGGTCGAAACCGTCGAACTGCTGCGAGCGGTCGAAATGCCACGGGCGGGGGAAGTGTTCATCCTGGATGCGGAGAAGTTGACCGCACTCGGTGAGGCGAAGACCCGCAACGTGCTGCGAATGCTCTGGGACCGCGAAGAGTGGCCGACGAACGCGATGACATTCGACCACTGGCGACGTGCGGCAATGATTGCGGCGGGTACGCATTCCGCGGCCGACTTCCCCGACGGCGTGCATGTGCGACGAGCCGGGAAGGTGGTTCAGGTTGGTAAGGTTCGATAAAACAGCACTCGGATGACGCGGATTTCAGCGCGGATGACACGGATCAGAACAGCGATGATCTGTCTTCATCTGCGTTGATCCGCGTTGAAATCCACGTCATCCGCGTGCCGCTTTTTCAGGACTCCTCCGATGCTGAAGCCGATCCGCCGTGCCCTGCTCTCCGTGTCCGACAAGACCGGCCTTGTGGACTTCGCCACTGAGCTGCACGAGAAGTACGGCGTGGAGTTGATCGCCACAGGGGGCACGCGGAAGACGCTCGCCGACGCCGGGTTGCCGGTGAAGGACATCTCCGAACTGACCAAGTTCCCCGAGATCCTTGACGGGCGGGTGAAGACGCTGCACCCGGCGGTGTTCGGGGGCTTGTTGGCCCGCCGCGAACCCGGGCATTTGGCCCAATTGGAGCAGTATAATATCCCGGAGATTGA
>JANNQE010000873.1:0-1623 GCA_031441625.1 Planctomycetia bacterium | reverse complement strand
CCGCTTCGACCGCGACCGCGCCGCCGCTCTCCCGTGACCCCGTCATCCGTTCGACGCGGGCGTGATCGACACGGGGGCGGTGGACAAGTACCAGACGGTGGCGTTCGACGGCAACCGGTCCAGCGTGCCGCGGCGGTGGGCGTTCCGGGCGGTGACGGTGAAGGGGTACATCGACCGCCTCGACATCGTCGCCGACGGCCGCGTCGTGGCGTCGCACGCACGCTGCTACGGGAAACACGAGCGGATCCTGAATCCCTTGCATTTCCTGGCGATCCTGGCCGAGAAGCCGGCGACGCTGGACCACGCCCCGGTGGACCGCGATTGGGCCCTGCCGCCGGTGTTCGCCCAACTCCGCACCCGCCTCGAAGCCGACCACGGGGTCCGCGCCGGCGTCCGCCAGCACATCCGCGTGCGGCAACTGCTGGCCCGCTTCCCGCTCGCCGTCGTCGAGACCGCCGTCACCGCCGCCCTGGCCCGCGGCCGCCCGACGGCCGCCGCCATCACCACCGCCGTCGGGCGGCTGGCGACCGCCACGACCACCCCGACGGACACCGCGCTGTCCCCCATCCCCGTCCCGCGGCCGGACCTGACCCGGTTCGACCGCCTGCTGTCCCGGACCCCCGAAGGAGAGGCCGATGACCGACCCGAGCACCCTGTTACTGAACGCCAACCTGAAGCAGCTGAAGCTGCCGACGATGCTGGCCGAACACGAGAAGCTGGCCCGTGAGGCGGCCACCCGCGACGAGCCGTACCCGGCGTACCTGCTGCGGCTGACCGAGTTGGAGGTGACCGCCCGCACGGCCAACGCCATCGCCGCCCGCATCCGCGCCGCCGGGTTCCCGGTGCACAAGGAGTTCGACACGTTCGACTTCACCGCCCTGCCGTCGCTGCCGAAGCAGAAGGTGCTCGAGTTGACCCGCCGCGAGTGGGTCGATCAGCACTTCAACGCCTGCCTGATCGGGGGAAGCGGGACCGGGAAGACGCACGCCTCGACGGCCGCCGGCTTGGCCCTGTGTCGGCTCGGCGTGCGGGTGCGGTTCGTCACCGCGGCGAACCTGGTGAGCGAGTTGGAATCGGCGCAGCAGGAGCACCGGCTGGACCGGCTGCTCGCCCAGTTGGACCGGGTGGACCTGCTCATCGTGGACGAGTTGGGAGACCTGTCGTTCAGCCGGGTGGGGGCCGAACTGCTGTTCCAGGTGTTCGCCGAGCGGTCCGAGCGGCGGAGCCTGCTGGTCACCAGCAACCTGCCGTTCGGCGAGTGGGGGAGCGTGTTCCAGGGGGAACGGATGACGGCCGCCCTGCTCGACCGACTGACGCACCGCTGCCACCTGTTCGACATGAACGGCGAAAGTGATCGGTTCCGCGAGTCGATGAAAGCGAAGGACGACCGCCCGGCGAAAGCGACCCCGAAGGCCAAGAAGTGACCCCGCTATGACCCCTCACCGTGGACCAGAATTGGGTGCCGAAGTGGACCAGAATTCGGGCTCTTCCGCAGCTTTGGTGGAGGGCGGTGGTTAGAATGATGTGGCCCGTCGTGCAGGAGGCCCGCCATGTCCCCTGTCCATCTTCTCCCCGCGAACAGTGGTCTGGTGGTCACGGCGGTGACCGTGACCGCCGAACTGG
>JANNQE010000872.1:0-3583 GCA_031441625.1 Planctomycetia bacterium | reverse complement strand
GGCGGCGATCTCGCGGGCGACGGACGGCTTCTCGGCGAGCACGACGCGCATAGGGCCTCGGCGGGGAACGACGGCGAGTCCGGGGCGAATGATCGGTGTATGGTACTTACGGGTTTGCGGCGGGAGAACCTCGGGGGCGGGCGGGTGCGCCCGTTGCGCGTCCGGTTTGACGAGCCTCACGACCAAGGACTTCGTGACGCCGCCGGTGGAGTCGAGGGTCGACCGTGTCACCGGCCTCTCCACTCTCGGGCATGGCCGAGACGTCGGCCTGGTCAGACGGTCGAATTGTCCGTGGCAGACCGGCAACAGCCGGCCGTTCCAGCCGTGATGAGCGAAGGAACTACCCGGACGCATGAGAGCGGAATACTCAGGAAACCCGAGTTGACCGGCTGCCGGCTTCCTGGCAGCCGGCCATCCGAGCGGGACGGCAAAGCCAGGAGCCAGGAAACCCGAGTTGACCGACCGACGGTTTCATGACAGCCGGCGCGGTGAGAAAGACAAAATACCACGAAACCCGAGTTGACCCACCCACGGCGTCATGGCAGCCGGCGATCTGACGCCCGCGAACAGTATTACGGTGGCAGCCTGCGGTCCAGGTCGCGACACACCGGATCCTGTTATACTCACGCCCCCGTACCGTCCGCTACCCTAGTGCACCCATGACCGAACGCTCCGTCTTCCTGGCCGCCCTCGACGTCGCCGATGCGGCCGACCGAGCGGTGTACCTGGACAGTGCGTGTGCGGCCGACGCCGACCTCCGTCGGCGGGTTGAGGCGCTCCTCGCCGCCCACGCCGTCTCGGACACGTTCATGGCGCACCCGGCGGTCGCGGATTCGCCCGCGTTCGCCCCGCCGACGGCGCCCGGTGACCTCGGCCGCCTGGGGAAGTACCGCATCCTGAAAGAACTCGGCCGCGGCGGGATGGGGGCGGTGTACCTCGCGTTCGATGAGCGGTTGGAACGGAACGTGGCCCTCAAGCTGATGCTGCCCAACGCCGCCGCCAACTCGACCGCCAAAGACCGCTTCTTGCGGGAGGCCCGCGCCGCCGCCCGCGTCAGCAGCGATCACGTCGTCGCCATTCACGAGGCGGACGAGATCGACGGCACCCCGTACATCGCCCTCCAGTTCCTGCAAGGGTCGCCGCTCGATGAGTACCTCCAGAAGAAGGGGCTGCCGAGTCTTCCGCAGGTCACCCGCATCGCCCGCGAGACCGCCCTCGGGCTGGCCGCCGCCCACAACCTCGGCCTCGTCCACCGCGACATCAAGCCGGGCAACATCTGGCTGGAAGCCCCCGGCGGGCGGGTGAAGATTCTCGACTTCGGCCTGGCGAAGCCGGTGCAGGGGAACGCCGCCGCCGAACACACCGCCAGCGGCGACATCCTCGGCACCCCGGCGTACATGGCCCCGGAGCAGGGGCTGGGCCGCCCGCTCGACGGCCGGGCCGACCTGTTCAGCCTCGGCTGCATGATGTACCGGCTGGTGACGGGCAAGCTGCCGTTCGACCGGCCGACGCTCATGGCCATCCTGACGGCCATCGCCACCGAGGAGCCACCCCCGGTGCGCGAACTGAACCCGGCGGTACCGACCGCGCTCGCCGAACTGATCCACCAACTGCTGGCGAAGACCCCCGACGCCCGCCCGCCGTCCGCCGACGTGGTGGCCGCCCGCTTGCGGGCGATGAGTGAGGGGTTCCAGGGGTCGGCCGCCACCCCCCGCCCGAGTGAGACCGCCCCGCTGCCGTTGCCGGCGGCCGATCCGCCGGTCGAGCCACCCCGACGACGGCCGGTCACGAAGCGAAAGCCGGCCGGCCGGCCGTGGCCCTGGGTGGCCGTCGGAGGTGCGGCGGCGGTGGCGATGGTGGTCGTCGGCTGGGGCGTCTTCCTCCTCACCCAGAACCGGGACGGGACACGGGCGACCGGCAGCGGCGGGGTGACCGCTCCGGGCAAGGACGCCCCCCCCACCACACGAATCGCGGAATCGCCGACCGGCGACCCGGACCGGACGACGGCCGTGTGGGTGCTGTCGCTCGGCGGGGTGGTGAAGGTGAACGGCGCGGACGACCACATCCGAGATGCCGCCGACCTGCCGACCGATCGGTTCACCCTGCACGCGGTGTCCGTCGCCAAGACGGCGGTGACCGACGCCGACATGGCCCGGTTCAAGGTGTGCCGCGGCCTCACCTACCTTCTCATGGAAGACACGACGCTGTCGGACGACGCGATGCCGGCGGTCGCCGCCCTGCCGGCGCTCCAGGAACTGCACATGGCCCGGTCCGGGGTGACCGACACCGGCCTCGCCCACTTCGCCGGCAACAAGCGGTTGACTGCGCTCGACCTGAGCGGCACGAAGGTGACGAACGCCGGCCTCGCCCACTTCGCCGACTGCCGACCACTGGCCTACCTGTACCTCCGCGGTACGGTCGTGTCGGACGCCGGGCTGAAGCACCTGGGCGGCTGCCTCGGGCTGGTCCACCTCGACCTGAGCGAGACCGGGGTGACGGACGACGGACTGGCCCACCTGGCGGGGTGCGACCGTGTGCGGTACGCGAACCTCTCCGGCACCGGGGTGACGGACGCCGCCCTCGACCAGTTGCAGCAGTACCGGGACCTGACCGGGCTGAGCGTGCCGAGGACGAAGGTGACACCGCAGGGGGTGGCCAAGTTCCACGCCGCCGTGCCGGGGTGCGAGATCGAGCACGACGGCGGCACCCTCAAGGCCAAGACCGCGGCCGACCCGGACCGCACCGCCGCCGGATGGGTGCTCGGGCTGGGCGGGATGGTGCAACTGACCAGCCGGGACGCCGACATCAAGGCCGCGGCCGACCTGCCCAAGGGGCCGTTCACCCTGAAGGCGGTCAGCCTGTCCAAGTCGGCGGCCACCGACGCCGGGGCCGCTCGCCTGAAGGGGTGCAAGCACCTGAGGTCCCTTGACCTGAACGGCACCGCGGTGACGGACGACGGGCTGGTCCACCTGAAGGATCTCAAAACGCTGACCCAACTCGACCTGTCGCGCACGGCCGTGACCGACGCCGGGGTCGCCCACCTGAAGGGGCTGTCCGGTCTGACTCGTGTTTCGGACTTTTTGGAGGAGGCGATCTGATCGAATGAACACGGGCCGCCCGGTCGGGTCGGGATACAGTGGAGTAAGTCCCACGCCACGTCGCCCCCGGAGCCTACCCGCATGGCCGTCCCGTCCGCCTGGTCCGTCGTCCGTGAGATCCTGTCTGCCGACCTGTCCCTGACCGCCGACGAGGTTATCGCCAAGGCGAAGGCGAAGGGAGTGACGGCACCCGACGATGTGATTCGCAGCACAGTTCACGACGTTCGCAAGAAGCTCAAGAGGAAGGCCCCCGCCTCAGTGCCGGTCCCGGCCGCCGCTCACAAGACCACCGCACCCGCCAAGCCCGCGAGTCCGTCGGCCGAGTCCGTGGTTCGGACCAGCGAGTTGAAGAAGGCGGGGGTGAAGTCGCCGCCGGCGCCCACACCCAAGGCGGCGGTGGCCACGCCGACGCCCGTGCCCGCGGCCGTCGCCCCGGCCCACTCGCCCGCGGCCGGGCTGTCCGCCGTGCTGTCGAACGTCGCCCT
>JANNQE010000871.1:0-4496 GCA_031441625.1 Planctomycetia bacterium | reverse complement strand
CGACGTACACATACCCGCTCAGCCGAGCCGGCACTGGCACCGGGGGGGTCAGTTCGCCGAAGTTGTTGTTGACGCTGTTGTCGCCGGGCACCAGGACGATGCCGGCGATCTGGTCGTTGACGCTGGCGTCCCCGCCCTTCGATCCGGGCGTGTCCTTGCCGTCCAGGAACCCGGCCGGCTGGGTCTCGCGGACGACATACGTGCCCCGCTCCAGCCCGAAGAACTGGTAGAAGCCGGTGAAGTCGGTGGTCGAGTCCAACACGCCGACGGTCTGTCCGTTGACCACGCGGAACAGGGTGACGGTGGTGCCGGGGATGGGTGCCTCGCCCGGGTCCTTCACGCCGTCGTCGTCGGTATCGACGTACACGAACCCGCTCAGTTCGGCGGGGGCCGGCGGCGGAGGCGGAGGCAGGAGTTCGCCGAAGTTGTTGTTGAGCGACTCGCCGTCGGCCGGGACGGTGACGGCGGACAGCACGTCGTTGACGCTGTTGTCCCCGCCGGTGGTGCCCGGCGTGTCCTTGCCGTCGATGATCCCGGCCGGCTGGGTCTCGCGCACGATGTACCCGCCACCCGGCGTCAGGTTGGTGAAGCGGTACAAGCCGTTCGCGTCGGTGATCGTCTGGCTGAGGCTGGTGGTCTGCCCGTTGACGACGCGGAAGAGGGTGACGGTGATGCCGGTGATCGGCGCCTCGCCGGGTTGCTTGACGCCGTCATTCCGCGTACCGCCGTTCGCCCCCTCGTCGAAGTACACATATCCGCTCAGTGCGCCCGGCAGGGGCGGCGGGATCAGTTCGCCGAAGTTGTTGCTTGGCGAGTTCGGGGCCGCCTGAGTGAGGGTGATGCTGTTGATCACCTCGTTGCCGGCGACGCCGCCGCCGGGGGTGCCGGCGGTGTCCTTGCCGTCGAGGAACCCGACCGGTTGGGCCGTCTCCTCCACGGTGTACCCACCGCCGAGCAGGAGGCGGTCGAAGCGGTACGAACCGTCCACCCCACTGGTGACGGTCGCCTGCACGACGCCGTCTTTCAGCAGGCGGACGACCACACCGGCGATGGGCGCCTCGCCCGCCTGCTTGATGCCGTCGTCGCGGACCCCGCCGTTCGCCCCCTCGTCCACGTACACGAACCCGCTGATGCTCCCCCGCCGCTCGCCGAAGTTGTTGTTGAGGCTGTTCGCCCCGGCCGGCACCGGGATGATCGAGATCAGGTCGTTGGTCGCCGTCCCGCCGGTGCTGCCCGCCGTGTCCTTGCCGTCCACGTAGGCGGTCGGCTGAGACTCTTCCACCCGATAGGTGCCGGCCGGCAGGCCGGTGAACTCGTAGAACCCGTTGGCGTCGGTCAGGGCGATCGACGGCGGCCACAGTTGCCCGCCGGCCAGTTGCCCGGTGATGCCGACGGCAACCCCGGCGATGCCCGGCTCGTTCGGGTCTTTGATGCCGTTGTCGTTCAGGTCCTCGTACACGAACCCGCTCAGCCGCCCGACGGGCGGGAGGAGTTCGCCGAAGTTGTTGTTGAACGACTCGCCGTTGGCCGGCACGGTGATGGCGGACAGTTCGTCGTTGGCCGAGTTCACCCCACCCGTGGTACCGGCGGTGTCCTTGCCGTCGTTGAAGCCGGCCGGTTGCGTCTCGCGGACGATGTAGCCCGCACCGGGCGTCAGGTTGGCGAAGCGGTAGAAGCCGGCCGCGTCCGTCGTCGTCTGCGACACGCTCGTCGTCTGGCCGTTGACGACGCGGAAGAGGGTGACGGTGGTGCCGGGGATGGGCGTTTCGCCGGCCTGCCGCACGCCGTCGTCGCGGGTGCCGCCGTTCGCCCCCTCGTCCTCGTACACGTAACCGCTCAGCGAGCCGGTGAGTTGCACGGCCAGCAGTTCGCCGAAGTTGTAGTTTACGCCCACGTCGAGCGCGTTCAAGGTGATGCCGTTGACCCGCTCGTTGCTCGCCACCCCGCGGGTGGTGCCGTTCACCGTGCCGGCGGTGTCTTTGCCGTCCAGGAAGCCGACCGGCTGGTTCGACTCCACCACCTGATACTCGCCGAACGGGGCGAGGCTGGGGAACTGGTAGAAGCCGCTGGCGTCGGTGGTCGTCTGCCCGGCGGTGATGGTGACGTTGTTGATGACTCGCAGCAGGGTGACGGTGGTGCCGGGGATGCCCGGCTCGCCGGCCTGTTTGATGCCGTCGTCGCGGGTGCCGCCGTTCGCCCCCTCGTCGACGTACACGAACCCGCTCAGGCTGGCGGCCGGCGGGGGCGGGACGACCGAGAACAGGGCGAACGCCCCGCCCGAACTGTCGGTGGACGGCGACCCGTCGGTCGTCGTCGGCAGAACCAACTCGTACTGGTTGGGGGCGAGCACCGGGTCGGTCGGTGCGACCGTCACCGGGCTGGCGGCAACAGACGCCAGACCCGCCGAGCCGGTCGGCGCGGTCGGGCTGGCGGTGCCCAGGTCGAGCACCGGGTTGGGGGCGAAACTGAGCAGGGCGTCGGCCGTGATCGCGCCCACAGGGTTCAGCCGGTCTTCCAACCGCAGCATGTCGAGCTTCGGCGGCGAGGCGGGGTTGGCGGCGTCGCGTTCCGTGGGCATCGGTGGACCTCAGTGCAACAGGGTGTAGGAATCAGTGGTTCCGTTCTCGGCCGAAATTTCTGAGGGGGCCGTAGTTGACAATCTACCCACTCCATCGTCACGCAACAGCTTTCCTATTTCCCCCGACCCCAGGTGAAGACCCCGGAATGACGGGTTGTCGGGCGCGTTAATCAATATATTCGGCTCCCGCCACATGTATCACCGCCGGTGATGGGAAAATGTGCGGTCTGGGCAGAATTGGCAGGTTGTGGCAACAGTGAGGCGGTCGGATCGATCCCCCTACGTGGATTTTCCGCCTGTGGGTTCCGGGTGGGGGCGGGCGGGTCGAATCAATGACGTGTCCGGACGGAAACCGGAACAGGGTCGCCCACCCACCAGACCCGCGTACCAGTGCTCACGGAGGAGTTTTGATGTTGAGGCACTACCTCGGCGGTGTCGTCGCCGCCCTGGGGCTGGTCGGGGCGGTTTACGCCCAACCCGCCATTCCCATCTCCAGCAAGGCTGTCCGACCGGCCTTCGCCCAGCCCAAGCCGACCGGCACCATCGAACAAGTGAAGTCGGACGCCCCAGTGTTCGCCCCGCAACCGGTGATGCTGCCGGCCGCCTCGGCTCCGGTCATGGCCCCGATGGCCCAGCCCATCGCCGGCGGTTGCCCGCCGGCCTTCGCCGCCGACGTGGCCTCGGCATGTGCCGAAGGCCCGGCCTGTGGCGCGGCCATGGATTGCCTGTGCGGGCCTCCCGGCCGCGTCTGGTTCGGGGCCGAGTACCTGCTCTGGACGACCAAGGGGAACCGGATGCCGGCCCTGGCCACCCGCGCCACCGGCGTGTCGCCGTCCGCCGCCCCCGCCCTCCCGAACACCCTCGGCACCCTCGGCGCGCCGGGCACGTTCACCGCCATCGGCGGCCAGAACTTCAACGACGACTGGCGGAGCGGCCTGCGGCTTTACGGCGGCCTGTGGTTCGACGCCGGCCAGCGGTTCGGGGCCGAGATGGACTGGTTCTTCCTGGGCGAAGACCGCCTCCGCGAGGTGGCCGGCGGGAATGACAGCAACGGGTTCGTGTACCGCCCGTTCACCAACAACGTCCGCCGCAACGCCGACGGCACGTTCACCCAGGTGCCCGCCTTCCAGGACACCGAGTTGGTGCAGTACCCGAACGTGCTGGCCGGCACCGTCGCGGTGGAGAGCACGTCCAACCTGTGGGGTCTGAACCCGAACGGCATCATCAACCTGGCCTGCAACCCGTGCGGCCGGCTCGACGCCCTGATCGGCTACCGCTACCTGAACCTGACCGACGAGGTGTACATCCGCGAGGAGTTGGTCGGCCAGGCCGGGTCGGCCAACCCCGGCGCGCGGTTCCTGGTGGAAGACCGCTTCCGCACCCAGAACGAGTTCCACGGGGTGAACCTGGGGCTGGCGTGGGAGCGGCGGTTCGGCAGCCTGTTCCTGAACGTCCGCGGGGCGGTGGCGCTGGGTAACACCCGCACCGTTGTGGACATCGACGGATCGACCACCACCACCACCGCCGCCGGGGCGGTCAGCCGGCAGGCGGGCGGGCTGCTCGCCCAGCCGTCGAACATCGGCCGGTACGAACTGAACAAGTTCGCGGTGGTGCCGGAAGTGGGCGTGCGGCTGGGAGTGCAACTGACGGACAACTTCCGCGTCTATGCCGGGTACAACTTCATGTACTGGTCGAACGTGGTCCGCACGGGCGACGTGATCGACCTGCGGGTGAACGGCAGCCAACTGCCCCCGCGGCAGAACCAGACGGGCGAGCTGTTCCCCCGCTTCCAGCCGAAGTACTCGGACTACTGGGTCCACGGGGTGGTGTTCGGCGTCCAAGTGCGGTACTAATAACCGCGTGAATTGGAACCGGGAACGCAGTGACCGGGTGGGGGCGACCTCACCCGGTCACTGCG
>JANNQE010000870.1:0-6419 GCA_031441625.1 Planctomycetia bacterium | reverse complement strand
CGTCGCCGTGCGGGGGTTGCAGGAAGGCCGGACGACGGCCCGCGAAACCGCTCCCATCATGCCCGTGGCGGATTCGGTGGTGGACGCCACCCTGCCGCATCTGCGGCCGGCGGTGCGGGCGATGGTGCGGGTGCAGCGGCTCACGGGGATGCGGCCGGGGGAGGTGTGCCAGCTTCGCCCGTGTGACCTGGACACGTCCGGCCCGGTGTGGCGGTTCACCCCAGCGCAGTACAAGACGAAGCACCGCGGCAAGGCGCGGGTCATTTCCCTCGGCCCGAAGGCGCAGTCGGAACTCGCCGCCTTCGCCCCGGCCGACCCGACCGACTACTACTTCTCCCCGCGGCGGGTGGTGGCCGACCTGCACGCCGAACGCGCGGCGAACCGTAAAACTCCGCGTTACCAGTCGCACATGGCCCGCAATGCCGGCAAACGGAAGGGGACGCCGGAGCGGGTGCCGACGAACAAGTACCCGGTGACGAGTTACGGACGTGCCGTGGGGCGGGGATGTGAGAAGGCGTTCCCCCCGCCGGCCCCGCTCGCCCGGCGGGAGGACGAGACAGAAACGGAATGGCTGGGGCGTCTGACCGACGAGCAGAAGCGGGAGTTGGAGGCGTGGCGGAAGGCCCACAACTGGCACCCGAACCAACTGCGACACGCCTTCGCCACCGCCGTCCGCAAGGGGCACGGGTTGGAAGCCGCCCAGGTGACGCTGGGCCACAGTCGGGCCGACGTGACGCAGGTGTACGCCGAACGCGACGAGGAACTGGCCTGCGAGGTGGCGGAACTGATCGGCTGAACGTGGCGGGAGCGGCCTTCGAGCGTTGGGTTGCCGATACAAAGTATGCGTTCGGCGAAATGACGCCTGGCGTGGTCGGGTACCCTGTGAGTTGTTCCAAGGGAAAACACCGTCCTCTCGGCGCACGGTCCAGTCGATCGGCACGGTGAAGGCGTCCTCCTCGTCGTCTTCGCGGCTTCGGGGCAACACGCGATCCTCAGCACCGTGCGCCCTCGGCGGGCGTTCACTTCCGCTGTCCGCTGGCACCGCCGCGGATAGATAGGGCGAGGTCTCGACTCACCGTCGCCGGCCGACCGGTTGAACCGGGGGTTCCGCCCGGCTGAACCCACCGCGGACGCCGCCCTGAGCATCGGCACCGACGCGGGGACCACCATCGTTGAAGACGGGCTGCCGTCGTTCCATAACGATTTCAGCGATGACGCCCTCCGCCTGCTTCGTTGCCCTCTCCACGCCGAAGCACGACGAGAGAAAAAGCCGAACTGATCGACCGGTGCGCGGCATCGAAAGCGGACCATCGCGAGGCTGCACTCCTCGACGCCGACGCGGTCGACGACTGCCGGCAAGTGGGGTGAGGGGCCGCTGGCGAGCTGCGACGACCAATTCTCAGGGGCACGTCGATGGACGAGATCACTTGGTGGGCGGCGATGGCGGCCGTCCCCGGCTTGCGGACTCTCGGGGCCTTCGCCGACTGGCTCGACGAGCGGGCCGATCCCCGAGCCGACGCCACCCGGCTCCTCTTCGAGTTCGGCGTCGTCAGCATCAACTGGCCCGAACTGCACGGCTACGGCTAGTGGGTCATACCGGCCGGTCCACTGAACACCCCAGTCACGCAGCCAGGCGGGTAAGACCCCGCAAGGGGACGGTGGTTATCGCACGACAACCTTGCATTTGCTCTCCAGTCCGAGGCCGTCCACCCCAAACACGATGTGTTCGACCCCCGCCACCAGAATCTTGTGCCGTCACCTGTCCCCTACCGGCCGTGGGGGATCGACCAAGAATATCGACGCGGTCGTCGCCGTCTTGCCGGTCAGTTTGCTGGTGACGGTGACGCTCACGGTTCGCTTGACGGTCGTGGTGAAGGTGTGGGTGCCCACCACCTCATACCGCCCGGCCGCCGTCCGGCGGAGGCTCCCCGCCGACTTCGAGCCGTCGCCCCAGTCGATCACGGCGGTGTAGTCTGTCGCTTTGCTGTTGGCCGGGTTCAGGTCTTGGGTGGTGGCGACGGTCCCGGCGAAGGACCGCCCGGCCGTCACCCGTTCGGCCACCCGGCCGACGTAGAAGCGGGCATCGATGACGGTGGCGGTGGTTTGCACGGTCAGCACCGTCTGCCCGTTCGCCGTCACCCGGATGCTTACTGGGCGGCTGCCGGGTGCTTCGTAGGTGTGCGAGCCGGAGATCGTGTACGCCTTGCCTGTGGCGGTCAGTCGGGTGAGGGTGCCGGTGGAGGTACTCCCGTCGCCCCAGGTGATGTTTGCGGTGTATCGCGGCCCGTCGGGCAGGGTGACGGTGGCCAGGTTGCCGCGGAACGCCACCCCCGCCGGGGTGTTCACCCCGAACACCGCCACCACACTCGCGCCGCCGGGCGTCGGCGGCACCACCGGCGGGGTGGCGATGCCGAGATCGGCGAGGGGAGCGGCCCACGGCTCCACCCCGGTTGATGAGGTGTACGCGGCGAACACCAGCCGCCCGTTCACCAGCGCCGCCGTCGGGGTCTGCCTAGAGCCTGCGCCGAAGGCCGGGTTACCGGTGATTCCGCTCCCGGCTCCGGGGTTCAGGTCGGCGGCCAGCTTCGTCTCCGCCGCGGTGCCGTCCGTCACCCACAGCTCCCGCCCGTGAATCCCGTCGTCGGCCGCGAACAGCACCTGACTTCCGACCACGGCGACCACCGCCGGGTTCGCCCCCGCCGGGTACGGGTTGGTCGGCGTGGCCGGCGTGCCGAGCGCCTTCACCACCTTCGTGCCGGCGGCGGTGCCGTCGCTCACCCAGAGCTGGCGGCCAGTGCCGTCGGTGGCGGCGAAAAAAACCTTCGACCCCACCGCCGTCAGCCCCTTCACGTCGGCCGGCGGGCCGAACCCGAACCGGAACCGGGTGAGCTGCACCTCGCCGCCGGCGGTGCCGTCGGTCGCCCACAGTTGGCCGTCGGACTTCACCGTGAACAGCTTGCCGCCGGCCGCCACCATGTTCGCCGCGCCGTAGTAGTCCACCGTGTACTGCGGCTGATCGAGCGGGCGGGCCGGGGAGACGGCCACCGTGCCGGCGGTGGTGCCGTCGGTCGCCCAGAGCCGCCGGCCGTTCGTCCCGTCGCCGGCGGTGAAATAGACCTTGCCCTTGAACACCGTCAGGTCGTCCGGCTTGGTCGCACTGAGGAAGGCGCCGGCGGGGATGGCCGACACCGCCTTCGTGCCGGCGGCGGTGCCGTCGCTCACCCACACCTGCCCGCTGCTGGCGTCGGTGTCGGCCGCGAAGAAGAGCTTGCCGCCGTTCGCCGTCAGGTCGCGCATCGGCCCGGTGCCGGGGGGGGCGAACCCGTTGGGGCTGGAGGAGTTGGCGTTCACCTGCTTCACCAGCCCCGTGCCGGCCGGCGAGCCATCCGTCTTCCACAACTGCTGACCGACGCCGGGCAGATCGACGGTGAAGAAGAGCTTGCCGTTCACGTCGGTCAGGTTGGCGAGGCCGAGCGGGTTGTTGCCCGTCGGGTTCAGGTCGGCCGGCAGGGTGACTTCTTTCACCAGCTTGGTGCCGGCCGGGGTGCCGTCGGTGGCCCAGAGCTGTTTGCCGTAGCTGCCGGCGTTCAGGGCGAAGTAGGCCAGCCCGCCGGAGCGGACGAGCGCCCCCGGCTGGGTGAAGGCCATGAGGTCGGCCCCGGCGT
The DNA here is from genome assembly GCA_031441625.1 of Planctomycetia bacterium. GTDB lineage: Bacteria > Planctomycetota > Planctomycetia > Gemmatales > Gemmataceae > JALHQU01. The sequence continues at coordinate 2,754 of JANNQE010000870.1, read as the reverse complement.
CGAACCGCTTCACCAGCGTGGGGGCGGCGGTGCCGTCGGTGGCGAACAGGCTGTACGCCCCGTGCCCGTCGGTGGCGGTGAACAGCACCCGCGGGCCGACGGTGACGAACCCCTGCGGGTGGGAGCCGAGGTCGGTCGGGTTCAGCCGGGCGATCTGTTTCGTGCCGGCGGCGGTGCCGTCGGTGCTCCAGAGTTGCCGCCCGCGGGTGCCGTCGTCGGCCGAGAAGAGTACCCGCCCGTTCACCACTCCGACCGGCAGCGGGCCGGCGAACGCACGATCCCAGGCGGTGGCCTGCGTGCCGATGACCGACACCACCGCCGTGCCGGCGGCGGTGCCGTCGGTGGCCCAGAGTTGCCGCCCGCGGGCGGCGTCGCCGAGGCCGAAGAGCAGCTTGTTCCCCAGAGTGGCGACGACGGCCGGGGTTTCGCCGTTGGACAGGAAGCCACCGCCCGCATTCGCGGAGTGGACGGCGGAGGTGAGCTTCACGGTGCCGGCGGCGGTGCCGTTCGTGGCGTAGAGCTGTGGGCCGGTGGTGCCGTCGTCGGCCGAGAAATACACCTTGCCGCCGAACGCGGTGAGTTCGCCCACCCGCGAGCCGGACGGGGTGCCGGTGAGTTCGAACTGCGGGCTGCCGACGGTCGGGCTGAGGTCCTTCACCAGCTGCGTGCCGGCCGTGGTGCCGTCGGTCGTCCAGAGTTCCTGGCCGTGAACCCCGTCGTCGGCGGCGAAGTAGACGGCGCTCCCCACCGCCGTGAACTGCTGCGGGTGGGAGCTGCGGGGGTACGGGGTGGACGGGTCGAACCCGCCCTGGGTGGTGGGGTTGATCTCCTTCAGCTTCTTGGTGCCGGCGGCGGTGCCGTCACTCACCCAGAGTTCCGTCCCGGTGGCGTCGTTGCCGGCGAAGTAGACCTTCCCGCCGACGGCCGCCAGCCACGGCCCGTTCGGGCTGAAGTCGTTGACGTGCATGTCCGCCGGCAGGGTGACGAACGCCTTCGTACCGGCCGCCGTGCCGTCGGTCTGCCACAGGGTGTCGGTTGGGCCAGCCGCCACCCCCGGCGTGAACTCCTGGGTGAGGAAGTAGACCTTGCCGCCGGCGGCGGTGACCGAGCGGAAGTTGCCGGTGTTCGACAGCACCACCGTGCCGCCGGGCGTGCCGTCGGTGCTCACCAGTTGCGGCGTCGGATACCCGCCGGCCCCGGACACGGTGGCGGTGAACAGCACCCGCCCGCCCGCCACCATCAGCGGAGCGACCGTGCCGTTGGCCGCGCCGGGCACGACCACCGGGGTGGTGCCGGCGGCGGTGCCGTCGCTCACCCACACGCCGGACGCGCTGCCTGGGGCGGTGAAAAAGAGCTTGCCGGCGGCAGCGATCACCGGCGACGTGTTCGCGCCGAACACCTCCCACCCGGCCGACGGGGCTGGGGCGGAGGACGCCGGGGTGACGCTCTTCACCAGGGCCGTTCCGCCGGCCGTCCCGTCGGACGAGTAGAGGGCCGGGTTGGAGGTGCCGTCGGCTGCGAGGAAGTAGATCTTGTTGCCGAGTGTGGCCCCGGTGTCGGGGGGGCCGAAGCCGAGGGGGAAGAACGCCGGGCTGCCGGTCGCGTTCAGGTTTCCGAGCGGCCCGGCCGCCGGCTGGTCCCGCGTTTCCAACCGCTCAAACCCGTTGAGTTGGGCGAACCGACTCATGACGAGCCTCCTTGCTCAGGGGGAAAGGTGCCGGCGCGTCCGTGGTCGTCGGCGGGATGATGCACGGAACGACTCACGCGGGCAAGGCCGACTTCTTCCGCCGGCGGGCCAACCACCCGCCGACCCCGCCCACACCGGCCACGGCGACCAGGATGAGCGTGCCCGGCTCCGGGGTGGCGATGGGGCCGCCGGCCTCCTGGATGAGTGCCGACCCCACCGCCGCGTACCCGGCGTCGTTCAGGTGGATGGCGTTCGCAGGGTCGGTCCGCCACAGGCCGATGAGCGTGCGGTGCCGCTCGTTCGGGTGGGAGATGCCGTACACGTCCACGTACTTCGCCCCGTCCGCTTCGCTCAGCCCCCAGACGAGCTGGTTCAGCCCCTGCACCGCAGGGTCGGCCACGGCGTAGAACGGGTGAGACGGGTCGCCGTTGTACGGGTTGTGGTAGCCCACCATGTACACGTCCGCGTCCGGGAAGCGGGCCTTCACGTCACCCAGGATGCTCACGTACTCAGTCTGGAGTTGTGCGAACGCCGCCCCCAGCCGGCCGCGGCGTTCGGCGTCCGAGATGGTCAGGAAGTCGGGGGCGGCCGACACCGCGTTCAGGTCGTTCGCACCGAGTTGCACCACCACGTTCTTCACCCGCCCGGCCTGCTCCGGCGAGCCGAGCAGGGCGTGCAGGCGGTCGCTCTGGGCGGTGCCGGCCGGCTGGCCGGTGTAGTTGGTGTTGAACGCCTGGCCGTCCGCCCCGCCGCGGCCGGTGCCGCTGAAGAAGCTGGTACTGCTCTCGCCGTTGACGGCCAGGTTCAGCACCTCCGGGCGGATGCCGGCGTTCGGGCCGTTGTTGGCCAGCCAGTCGGCGAACGGGCGGACGTACCCGCGGTCGCCGTTCGACGGGTTGCGGGAGCCGTCGGTCTCCCCGAACGCGCTCGAGTCGCCGAGAACGACCAGGATCGGCCCGGCCGACGCCGGGGCGACGAGGAGGAGAGACAGCAGCAGGCCGAAGGGAGTCGTTCGCATCCGTGCGATCCTCATAGGGTATTGGCGAGCGGCCCGCGTGAGCGGGCTG
>JANNQE010000869.1:0-1815 GCA_031441625.1 Planctomycetia bacterium | reverse complement strand
CACCGTCGCCGCCCCGGTGCTGCGACACCGCGTCCTGACGAACTACGCCGCCGAGGCCGTGGGGGTGACGCCGGACGAGATCGTCCGCCGGCTGCTGGCCGTCGTTCCGCGGGACGAGAAATGACCCCGACCGCCGAGTTGCTGGCGAAGATCGACAAGCTCGAACTCGACGCCAAGCAGGTGGTCGAGGGGTATCTGGCCGGCCGTCACCGCAGCCCGCGGCACGGGTTCGCCGTCGAGTTCGCCCAGCACCGCGAGTACTCCCCCGGCGACGACACCCGGCACATCGACTGGAAGGTGTACGCCCGCACCGAGCGCTACCAACTCAAGCAGTACGAGCAGGAAACCAACCTGGTGGCGTGGATGGTGGTGGACGCCAGCGAGAGCATGGCCGTCGGCACGGTGAAGGGGACCGACGGCAAACCCCGCACCAAGTTCGATGTCGCCTGCACGCTCGCCGCCGCCCTCGGCTACCTGATTACGCAGCAGGGCGACACCATTGGCTACCAGTTGTACGCTGACCGGTTGCTCTCGGGCGGGCGGCTGGGCGGGGGCAGCAGCAAGCTACGGGAACTCATCCGCCAGTTGGCCGACGGCCCGTTCCCCGGCGTGTCGAACACCGGGGCGGCGCTGCGAGACATGGGCGGGCAGTTCGGCCGCCGCGGGGTGGTGTTCGTGTTCAGCGACCTGTTGGACGACGTTCCGGATTTGGTGAACGGCCTCCGCATCCTGCGGTCGCAGCGGCACGAGGTGGTGGTGATGCAGGTGCTCGACGCGGCCGAGGTGGACTTCCCGTTCCGCCAGCCGACGCTCTTCCGCGGGCTGGAAGGGCTGCCCGAAATCAGCACCGACCCGGCGAGCATCCGCGAGCAGTACCTGACCGGCCTGCGGGCACACCTGGCCGAAGTGGAGACCGCCTGCCGCACCCTGCAAGTCGATTACACCCTCGTCCGCACCGACCAAGACTTGGGCCTCGCCCTCGCCGAGTATTTGCAGCAACGACAAGGGAGGTAGGTGCCGCCCGGCCCGCGGCACCCCCTGGAACCGCGACCGGCAGGGAGCGGGTGCAAACGATCTGTGCGACGAGGTGGTCGGCACCCGATCCCTGCCGGTCGTGGTTCCACAGTTTCCTCCGCCGAGGGTGCCATGCCGCCCGGTGACGACCGCTGTGCCGAGTGCCGGGGCCGAGACCTCGCCGTGGAGAATGTCCGCGATATCCGTAGGCCTCGAAAACCGTCCGACCCACCGGACCAGGAACCGCCGGTCGTGGCACGTCAAATCCGGGTCCGTTGTCGGCGGTGTCGATGGTCCGGTTCCGTCCTGAAGCGGGTGAACCCCGAATGACCCACTCGATCCGAACCGGCTCACCGAACCAGGTTCAGCAGGGGGATGATTTGCGCCGGCCGGCCGGTTGACACACCCGTCGTCGGCGGTACATTAATCCTTTCTGACCCACACCCCCCGGCGACCCGGCGAGGACTCGGCGCTCATGATCCGGACGAAACGGCTGCGACCCACCAAGAACCGCTGCAAGTTCTGCACCAAGGACGGCTGCCCCCGGCCGGCGTTCGTGGACTATAAAGACGTGGTGTCGCTGAAGAAACTGGTGTCGGCCCAGAGCAAGCTGTTCAGCCGCAAGCGGAGCGGCCTGTGCGCCCCGTTCCAGCGGGCGGCCACCCTGGCCGTCAAGCGGGCGCGGTTCATCGGCCTGATGCCGTACGTCGGCGAGTGAGCCGGAACGCACTGCCGCTTCGCGCACACCCCGGCCACATGGCTGGGGTGTTTTTTTTGGTAGGTGCCGCCTGCCGGGCGGCA
>JANNQE010000868.1:0-10164 GCA_031441625.1 Planctomycetia bacterium | reverse complement strand
CGGATCTCAAACCCGTCGAGTGAGCGGCGGTCGCTTCGAACTGCGTCGATCTCGATGGGAGCGTGGCGGCGTTCGCCGGCACGTCGGTGTCCCGCCCTCATCGCGGCGTACACTTCGGTGCGACCCGTTCGCTGGAAACGGCTGCGAGAGCAGCCGGGGAGCGGGTCGACCCTTGTGTTTCTCGCTCACTCCTTCCACACGAACAACTCGCTCACCCCACTGCGGGCCTTGCCGGCGTGGGTGAACACCACCCGCACCTTGCTGGCGGTGGTCTTCTCGAACCGAACCTCGTTGAACTGACTGCCGGTCGGCTTTTCGGGTAAGTACTTGGGGTTCTTCAGCGGCTGCCACGCCTTGCCGTCCCAGGCTCCCACCTCGTACTTGGTCGGCGGCTGGACACCCCCGCGGTCGTCGTAGATCGCCAGTTCCACCCGCGTGAACGCCTTCCCCGCCCCGAAGTCCACCTCCAGCCAGTCCGTCGCGTTCGGCGACTCGTAACTGGTCCAGCGGTTGGTGGGGCTGGGCAGGAAGTTCACCTTGCCGTCGATGGCCGACATCGGCTTGCCGCCGAAGCGGTCTGCGTGGGAGGCGGTCGCCTTCGGGAACGGCTTGTCGCCGGGGTTGTAGGCGATGTTCCCCGCCGGGTGCGGCGGGTCGGCGAGCGGCGGCTTCGCGTCACCCCACACCTCGAACTCGGTTAGCCCGGTCTTCCCGCCCTTCGCGTGGGTGAACACCGCCCGGATTTTGGTGGCCGTGATCGCCGGGAAGGAGACCACGTTCGCCCGCCGGCCGGTCGGCTGCTCCGGCGTGCGGGCGGCGTTCGGGATCGCCTTCCACCCCTTACCGTCCCAGTGTTCCAGGGCGAATTTCTCCGGCGGGACGACCCCCTTGCCGTCGTCGAGGAAGTACAGCTTGACGGTGTGGACCGCCCGCTCGGTGCCGAAATCGGCCTCCACCGAGTCGGTGGCGTTCGGCGACCCTTCGCACGTCCAGCGGTTCGGCGGGTCGCGGTGGTACCAGGAGTTGCCGTCGTTCAGCTTGGCCGGCGGGGTGCGGGGGTTCGCGTACGACACACTCAGCCGCGGGTAGTAAGTGCCGTCGTTGTTGACCGCGAAGTTGACGGCGGTGGTCTTCGGCTGCGGCACCTGCTTGGCCGCGGGCAGCTTGGCGGTCAGCGGGCCGAGCTTTTCTGCCGACGCGATCTCCTTGCCGTCGGCGAACAGCCGCAACCCCTTCCCCTTCTTGTACCGGGTGCCGTCGCGGTCCCAGAGCACGCACACCAGTTGCCCCTTGTACGGCACGTTGTCCACGGCGAAGTAATCCCAGGCGGCCGGGACGAGCGGCTTCACCTCCAGGGTGTCGTCGTCCCGTGGGCGGAGGCCCACCAACCCGGTGATCACCAGGTCGTTGAACGACGAGTGGAAGTAGTGCTCGCTGTGGTTGTACCCGTCGTGCCCCTCGAACGAGCCGGTGTCCGGGTGGCACGCCTCAGCCAGGTACGGCTTGCCGTCCTTGCGGTGCGTCCTGGCGAAGGTCTGCAACAGTTTGACGTAGTCGGCCGGGGTGACGACCTTCTGGTCGTACTCTTGCAGCAGGTTGGCCATCGCCTTGAGCGTCTGGCTGGTGGCGTACGGCCACGACTGCCCGCTCCACCAGCAGCAGGAGTTCTTGAGCAGGAACATCGGGTCGTTCCGCTCGACCGTGCTCGGCCCGAAGTCTGCGGCGAACCCGTCCTTGTCGAACAGTTTCTTCCACGCCGCCTCGTACCCCTGGCCGGCGTCGGGCATGGAGAACTGCCACGGCACGTAGCCGATGAGTTCGCGGCCGTACTCGCTGCCGGCGTGCTTGCCGCTCTGGTACGTGAGGGTGAGCGCCTTCACCTTGTGCCCGTCCGCCTCCTCGTCCTGCTTGGACATGGGGAAGAAGAACTCACGCTTCGCGTCCCACAGCTTGGCTTGCAGCTTCTCCTTCAGCCCGGCGGCCTTGGCGCGGTACACCTTCGCCGTGTCGTTGTCTTTGGCCAACTCCGCGACGCGGGCGATGGCGAGGGAATCCGCCCACAGGTACGCGTTCATCGTCGGCCGGTAGCCCGGTGACCCGCGGAGGATGTCTTTCGTCTGCCGGCTGTTGATGTTGAACTCCATGCCGTCGTCGTGCCCCGTCTGCCAGAACAGGCCCACGTCTTTGACGAAGTGCCGCTTCTCCCACCCCTCGTGGTTCTTCTTCAGGTCGGGCAGCAGGTCGGTGACGAACTGGTCGTCCGGGTGGACGCGATGCACCGCCCACACGGAATCGGCCAACCAAGTGCTGTAGTTCCGCGGCTGGGCACCGGGGGTGCGGAACCAGTACCGGGCGTAGTCGCGGGCGACCTGCGGGTTGCGGAGCCAGCGGGCCTCGTACAGTTGGTGCCCGGCCGGGCACGAGATCGCGCCGTACGCTCCGGACCAGAACGGCCGGTCGATGAACTCGGTGAAGCTGTACCCGCTGTTCGGCGAGCCGTAGGTGAGGTGCTTGGTGAGCAACTCCCAGCGGTAGTAGTAGGTGGTCTGGAGTTCCGCATCCGGGCACTCGAAGAACGGGACGTTGGCCGCGTACCAGTCCCAGTCCCGATTGTCCCAGAAGGTCTCGCGGTCGAGCAACTTCTGCGGCGACAGCAGCGGCTCGCCGGCGACCGCCGAAATGGCGAGCAGTGCAACGACGAGCGCGGCGATGGCGAGAGGCGAGGGTCGCATGTCGGCTCCGGGGTTACCAGTCGTCGGTGCGGAACGGGGACGCGGGGAGGCCGTCTCGGTTATACAGGTTCGCGCCGACCGGGTTCATGGTGAACGCGTACCGCACGGCCACCGGGTTCGGCACGTCCGGGTGGGTACAGACGACCGCGTCGCCCGCGATCACGGCGTTCGCCCAGACCCACTTCTGATCCTTGCCGGCGATCGCGAACCGGGCGAGCTTGCCGTCCTTCAGTTCCTCCACCGCCTTGCGGCCGTCCTTGCCGCCGACCATCAGCCCGGCCCCGACGTGGTCGAACTCGACGACCGCCTTGCTCCCGTCCACCTTCAGCGCCCGGAACAGCGGGCCGGACGGGACGACCTTCCTGCCGTACTCGTTGGCCAGCGCCCACCGCGCGAGCCGGTCGCCCACGTCGGCCTTGTTCTTGGGGTGGATGTCGTCCGCGTCGCCGACGTCGGTGGCGACCGCCATCCCGGTGTGCGGGATGGCCAGGCACTTCCGCTGCGCGTCGCGGACGTGCGCCCACCCGTCGCCCCCGGCCGGGTCGGCGGACGGCTTCTGCCACGCGGCGAGCTGCACGAAGTAGAACGGCAGGTCGGGACTGCCGAACCACTTCCGCCAGTCGGCCACCATCGCCCGTTTCTTCTCCAGGTACTGCAACCCGTCGGCCGCGCCGCCCGCGTTGCTCTCGCCCTGGTACCAGAGCACCCCGCGCAGGGCGAACGGCACCAGCGGGGCGATCATCCCGTTGTGCAGCGTGACGCACCGCGGGCGGAACGCCTTCTCCCCGAACGGGAACTCGGGAATCGCCGGGGGCAGTGGCACCGGCAGCCCGGCCTTCAGCGCGTCGCGTGACTTCGCGGTCCACTCCTCGACCGCGGGCAGCGCCGCGGCCAAGTCCTTTTGGTATGTGGTGAGCGACTCGCGCATCAGCTTCCCGTACCCGGCCAGCGCGGGCGTGTTCATCAGGGTGTCCTGCGACATCCACAGCTCGATGTTGGTGCCGCCGACGCACGATCTCAGGAGACCGATGGGGACGCCGGTCTCCTTGTGGACGCGGCGGGCGAAGTAGAACCCGACCGCGGTGAACCCCGGGGCGGTTTGCGGCGTGCAGACCGCCCAGCGGCCTTTCACGTCGGTCTGGGGGGTCGTGGCGAAATGGAGTTCGACCCCGAACTGGCGGACCAGCGGAAGATCGGCGGACTTGACGTCCTCGGGCGCGTCGCAGCCGCCCAGTCCCCACTCCATGTTCGACTGGCCGCCGCACAGCCACACGTCGCCGAGCAGCACGTCCTTCACGGTGACCGTGTTCTTCCCCACCACGCTCAGCGTGAGCGGCTTGTCCGAGACCGGTTGTGGCTTGAGCGTGACCTGCCACCGGCCGTCCTTCCCGGCGGCGGTTTCGCCCGATTCAGAACCGAGTTTGACGGTCACCTGCTCGCCCGGTTCCGCCCACCCCCACACCGGGAGGGGTTGGTCGCGCTGGAGGACGGCGTGGTCCGCGAACAGCGCCGGCAGCCGCACGTCGGCGCGGGCGGCTCCGCCACCAGCCCAAGTGAGTACGGCACCGACGAGGACGGCGACTCGTGACGCGGTTCGGGGCGGGGACACGTCAGTTCCTCTGGGTTCTCGGTGAGTCAGAAACGGTGCGCTGTCTTTCGGTGTGATGAGCCGGCGAGTCACAACGGAGGAACCCTCCGTGGTTTACTTGGGCGAGGCCTTCGGTTTCGCCGGCGGGATGGTCCGCAACTCGGGCCTGGTCGTCGTGGCTTCGAGGGCGTTGATGGCCGCCTCCACCGACGCGATCTTCTGCTTGTTGGCCCAGTCGGGGATGTCCTTCTCCTCGCGGTACTCGACAACCAACTTCTTCAGGTCCGGGAGCACCTCCTTGGCGGCCGTGCCGTGGCGGAGCAGTTCCTTCATGATCTCCCCCGTGCGGCTCTCGCGTTCGACGCGACGGTGCCTGGAACTCAGCGTATTCGCCTTCAGTTGCACCGCCGCAGAAAAGCGTTGCGTGCCGACCCGGAATCGGCACCTTGCGTTGCAGGGTGGCCTCCGTCGTGTGCACCGATTGCCGGATCGGACCGGTTGCGTTGCACGCCCGCGGATACGTGTTGCACCGCAGGCTTTCAGACCGCCGTCGAAGGGGTCTGGCGACCCTTTCCCGGCCATGAAACACGTCGGTCGACATTTTTATCCGCCGGCACCAAGAGGGTTTGCGTCTGGTTCGCAAGTGGCGAAACGCCCCCGGGCACGCGAGGTGCTTTTGGTCGTCTCGCCGGCGACGGTGGTCGTCGTCGGCTTGGAGGACCTGACACGATGGGGACCGAAATCCTGTTCGCCGCCGACGTGGCGGCGGAGGTCAGCCGCCGGCTCGGCCGGCCGGTCACGCCGCGGGAGGTGACCGCCCTGTTCTACCACAAGAAGGTTCCGGACGAACTCGGCCCGATCACGGGCGGCCGGCGGGTGATCCGGCCCGAGGCGGTGGCACTCATCACCGCACTCCTCCGCGGGGCCGACCCCGCGCCCGACGGGGGACAGGCATGACCACCCCCGCCGCCGACGCCCCCATCCCGCTCACCCGGGTACCGGCCCTGGGCATCATCCCCGCCCGGCGCAGTAACTCCCGCCTGCACGTCCGCACCGTGTTCCGGTGGGCACTGCAGGGCGTGCGAGGCGTCCGACTGGAGTCCACCTTGATCGGCGGCCAAAGGTGCACCACCCTCGCCGCCCTGCAAGCATTCCTCCAGGCGGCCGACGCCGCCCGCAAGCCACCATCGGACCGCCCGCCGGCCGCCCGCTCGACCCCGTCGAAGTCGAGCGTCGACGCCGACCTGGACCGCCTCGGCCTGTAGCCCTCCCAAGATCCGACCACCTCGGAGAATCGAGGTGGCGGTCAACACCATCACCCCGGCTACGCCGGGGGACACCGTCCGGTCCGATCTGGGCCGGATCAACCAAACTCAATGGAGCCGCAGATGACTCGCGAGACGACCACCGAACAGACTCACGTGGACTGGCACGAACTGGCCGTCCACTACGCCCAGCTGGCCTACCTCACGATCATCTCCGGAGCGTGGGCGACGGCGGTGCGCCGCAGCCACCCGGACGTGCTCATCGTCTACGACAACCAGCCCCGACCCGGGCAGGAAGCGCTCACGGAACTGGGTTGGAGGCTGATCCGCCGCTTGCTCCGGGAGCAGGGCCTCTCAGAGCTCGCGTTCGCCACCCATGCAGCGGGCAGCTTCGACCGGCTGGGGACGTCGGTGATGCTCATCCAGGTCGGCGACGAGAAAATGGACGAGCTGCTGGGCCAGTTGGAGTACGTGCGGGATTACGTCTCCGAGATGGAGTGGGCCGATTACGTGCTCTGGGGTCGCGTGCTCCCGTCCGGAGATTGCATGTAGCCCCCTGGGGGGCGGGGGCCTCCGTCATGGCGGCCCCTCCAGTCCAATCAACCTCGCCCCGCTGGGTTGGTCACGCTTCCCGACAAACCCGCCGGATCTGCCCTGTGGACCCCCTCCGCCGCCGCGGCGACCGTCACCGCCGGGCCGAGCGCCTCGCCCGGGTCGGCCTCGACCCGGCCGCGGACCCGCTGAACGCCAACCGCAGGTGGTGGCGGACAGGCGGGTGACGTCGGACATGGCTCCGAGCATACCCGATCGCCCGGACCCGAGACACCCTTGCGCGGATTCCACCGGACGCGTTGCACGCCATGAGTGTTGGGTTGCGTGCCGACCCGGATTCATGGCCTTGCGTTGCAACAGGACGTCTGTCGTGAGCAGACACTGCCGGATCAGGCCGGTTCCGTTGCAACCCCTTCGGTTCGCGTTGCGATCCGAGCCCGAGGACCTCGGTCGAGCGGGTCGGGAGCCCGTTTCCCGGCCAACGAATGCGCCGGCAGACATTTTTATCCGCTGGCGACGACGGGGGTTGCGCCCGGGATGACGCTGGCGACCGGCCGCCCGGCACGCGCGGTGCCTTTGGCCGTCCCGCCGGCGGCGATGACCGTCGTCGGCGAGGAGGGCCCGACACGATGGAGATCGCGATCCTGTTCGCCGCCGACGTGGCGGCGGAAGTCAGCCGGCGACTCGGCCGGCCGGTCACGCCGCGGGAGGTGACCGCCCTGTTCTACCACCGGAAGGTCCCGGACGAACTCGGCCCGGTCGTGGGCGGCCGGCGGGTGATCCGCCCAGAGGCGGTCGAGATCATCACCGCCCTGCTCAGGAACAATGACACCAGCCCGGAAGGGGGGTGCCGAATGACCACTGTCGATGCCGACGCCCTGATCCCGCTCACCCGGGTGCCCGGGCTGAACGTCATCCCGCCCCGGAGGGGCAACACCCGCCTGCACGTGCGGACCGTGTTCCGGTGGGCGCTGACCGGCGTGCGGGGCGTCCGCTTGCGGACCAGCCTCGTGGGTGGTCAAAGGTGCACCACCCTGGCCTGCTTGCACGCCTTCTTTCGGGCGGTGGACGCCGCCCGCGAGACGCCTCCGGGCCGCCCGCTGGTCGAGCGACCAACCCGACCGCGGTCCATCGTCGACGCCGACCTCGACCGCCTCGGCCTCTGACCCGCACCACCGACGACCGAACGACCGGTACGACAAGCCGCACCGACCCCCGGAACGAGTGCGGCGGGGTGCTGACACACTCCGCCGCCGATCCCCCGGTCCGACGACAGCGACCCCACACGCCAGTGTACGTCACCACCACGACCACGGAGACTCGATGTCAATTATGACCGCCTGGCTGCAACCGGCAACCCCGGTCGCGGCCCTGCCCGAACAACCGATCGACCTGCGCGAACAGCCGTACAACGGCGGCGCGGTCGGGCCGGTCGAGGCCGTCTCGACCCCCCGCGACCTGATCACCCGCCTGTCCTCCATCCCGGTCGACCTCGACCCGAAGTTCATCCGCCCGGAACTGCTCACTGGCCCCGGTATCCCCGCCGAGCAGTTGTTCCGACTCGTCGCGGCCTGGCTGGAGCGGCACCCGCTCGGCCACGCCGCCGAAGTCCGCTTCACCGGCACCGGCCTGCACGCCCTGTTCCGCCTCGAGCCGGCGGTCGAGTTCGGCTCGACCGACGACCGCGACCAGTGGGACGCCGTGGTGAAGGCGGTGCAGGCCAGCCTGCCCTCCGACCCGAACGCCCCCGGCATCACCATCCTGACCCGCCCGGTCGGCAGCATCAACGGCAAGACCGGCCGGCCGGTCACCCGCCTGCGGGACAGTGGGGTCGCCCCCAAAGAGGAGGTGCTGGCGTTCGTCGCCGACCTGGCCGCGCGTCCCTTCGCCGTCCTCGCCGGCATCCTGCACGGCGGCGGAGAACGCCTCACCCCCTGCCCGCTGTGCAACGCGGCGGGCAGTTCGATGGCCGTGCTGAACAAGAAGGGCAAGTGCTACGGGTGCGGCAACGTGTCGGTCGCCCGGTTGCTCGCCACCGTCATGGCCGACCCGACCGCGGAGGTGACCGATGCCTCCGCCTGACACGAGCCGGTCCGCCACGCCGGCCGGCCGGTTGGCCGACCGCCTGTTCGACGCCCTGCGGGCGGTCCGCCGGGCCGCCCCCTCGGCCGACGACCGCCGGGTGTACCTGTCCGGCCTCGACCGCGGCGGCGGGTTCCCTGGCCAGTTCGTGATCGTCGCCGCCGCCTTCCTGGCGGCGGTCGCCCCACCCGACGGGCCGTACATGGTGTTCGTGTACGGGTCGGCGGTGATGATGGAGGTCACCGCCGGCCGCGGCCAGCCCGGACTCGTCCCCCTCGCCCAGGAGGGCGACCTCACCCGCTCGGCCCCGGCCCTGCTGGCCAACCTGGTCCTGTGCCGGGTGGAGCGGGAGGACGCCCCGCCGGTGGAGTTCGCCCTGCCGCCGTCCGCGCTGGCCGCCTTGCTCAACTCCGGGGAGGTGCGGGGCCGGCTTCCGCGAGTGGTCCTGTACGTTCTTCGGCCGGTGTACTCGACGGCGTACGTCCTGCTCAGCCCGGGGTATCACCCGGCCGAACGGGTGCTGGTCCACGGGCCGGCGGTGGAACCGGACATCTCTGCACAACCGACGGGCGACACGGCCCTCGCCCGCCTGCCGCCGCACCTGAGGACAGTGCTGTCCGGGTTTTGTTTCGCGAGCGACGCCGACCTGGCGAACGCGGTCGGCCTGCTCGTCACCGGCCTGCTGGTCCACCACTTCGTCGAGAAGGGCAAGCCGATCATTCTGGTGGACGGCAACCAGCCCGGCGTCGGCAAGTCCTTGTTAATCCTGGTCGTGGCGGTGATCCTCGACGGGCGGACGCCCCAGGTCATCCACTACACGGCGAATGAGGAGGAACTGCAGAAGCGGATCTGTGCCACGCTGAGGTCCGGTGAGCAGTCGGTGCTGCTGGTGGACAACGCCAAGGAGGACAACGGCACGGCGGTGAGCAGCCCGACCCTGGAAGCCAACTCGGTGGCGCCCGAGATCAGCCTGCGGGTCCTGGGCACTTCCGCGAACTACCGCCGGCCGAACGACGTGCTCTGGGCGCTCACCATGAACTGCACCCGGGTGAGCCCGGACCTGGTGCAGCGCGGGCTGCCGATCCGGTTGCAGTACGACGGCCGGCCCGAGGGCCGCACGTTCGCCGGCCCGCACCCGCTCGACTACGCCCGCGAGCACCGGCTCGCCGTCCTGGGTGAACTGGCCGGCATGGTCGAACGATGGACGGCGGCAGGCCGGCCGGCCGGGACCCGGGGACACCGGCTGACCGACTGGGCGCGGGTGGTCGGCGGCGTGCTGGCGGCCAACGGGATGACCGAGTTTCTGGCCAACTACCAGGAGGCGGCGGCCGAGTTCGACACCAGCCACGAGGACCTGATGTCCCTGTTCGAACTGGCCGTTCGTGAGCCGAACGGGCCGGCGGTCTTCACCCAACACGAGGATGCATCACCATGAACAACCTCCCGTCTGAAGCGGCCGCCCGGGCGTGGACCGCCGAGCAGTGGGCCAACCTGCTCGACCGGGCCGGGGTCAGCTACACGACCGGCGACCAAGCGGCGAAGGTGAAGAAGGCGATCCCGGCCGGCCGGTGGCTGGGCGCCCGGCTCGAACGTCCGGTGCCGATCACGGTGGGCGGCCGGCCGGCCGTGGCCGAACTCCGTGCCGTCATGTGCCGCGGGAAGGTGAAAAAGTACGTGCTCCTGGTGCGACACACCGGGGCGGAGTCCGAACCGGAGAGTGCGCCGGCCGGTCCGGTCGCGGAACTGCCGACCCCCCCGACACCCCCCGGCCCGGACGGAGGTGGTGGGGATGGGGGAGATTGGTGGTGATCGGTCTGAACCATCCCCACCACCACTAACCCACGACCGGGCAAGTGGTTGGGTCAAATGGTGGGGATGGTGGGGATGTTTCAGCCTGGTGACCAGGTCCTGTTTTTCCCCCGTCCGACGGATCATGGACCGGGCC
>JANNQE010000867.1:0-3534 GCA_031441625.1 Planctomycetia bacterium | reverse complement strand
TGCCGCCCGGCAGGCGGCACCTACTTTACACGCCCCACGCGGCGCGGCGGACCTTCTCCGCCGGCGCGTCGGAGAGGCCACTCTGATACAGCGACAGGTCGGTCAGTCCGCTCAGGCCGGCCCAGTTCAATAACACCTCGGCCGACTCGTCCGTGAGGAGGTTTCGGCTCACGTCCAGCCGTCCCAGCCGGCCGGGGGTCAGCGCGGCCGTCAGCGCCCGCACCCCGGCGTCGGTCATCTTGGTGTTGTACAGGGCCAGGTCGGACAGGTGCGGCAGCCATTCGGCTTCGCCCAGCACGGCGATCTCGCCCTTCATCAGGATGTTCTCGCCGAGCGTCAGCTTCCGCAGCCGGCCGAAGCTGGTCGCCTCCACCAGCCCGCGCAGTTTGGCCTTGCTCAGCATCGCCCCTTGCAGGTCGAGTTGTTCCAGTTGCGCGGTCACGGGCGAGCGGAACAGGCGGTCGAAGGTGTCGTTGGCGATCACCAGTTGCCGCAGGGCGAGCACCTTCAGCTTGCCGAGCGTGCGGGAACTGCTCAGCGCGTCGAGTGCGAACGGCGGCAGCGGGTTCATGGAAATGTCGAGCCGCTCCAGGTTCGACAAGTGCGGCGACTGGGCGAGTGCCCGGAGCGACTTGGCCGTCACCCCGCACCGGCACAGGTCGAGTTCGCGGAGGTTCTTCAGGTGCGGCGACTGTGCCAGGGCGAACACCGCGTCTTCGCCCACGTGCGTGTTCGACAGGCCGAGGCGGGTCAAGTTGGCCGCGTTCGGCGACTGGGCGATGGCGACGGCCCCGGCGGTGGTCAGTTCGCCGCTGCCGAAGTCGAGGCTCCGCAACCCGGCGAGCAGGTCGGACTTCGCCAGCGCGACCGCTTCGTCGGTGCCGACCACGTTGAACCCGAGGTCGAGGTCTTCGAGGTGGCGGGCCGCCCCGCCCCGCACGAGGGCGTCGGTCACGCCCGTCAGGTGGCCGGCGTACCCGCTCACGGTCAACTTGCGAACATGCTTCACCACGTCGGAGGCGAACAGGTCGAGGAGCAGCGGGAGCCGGAACTCGTCGCCGCTCAGGAACAGGTCGGTGAGGGACCGCAAGTGCGGCGCGCGGGCGAGTGCGGCCAGCAGCTTCGGGTCTTGGTCTTCCAGCCCGATCTCGGCGGCCCGCACGTCGGTCAGCACGGGGGACGCGAAGAAGGCTTCGGCCGAAGTCGGGTCGTCGGGTTCGAACTCGACGCTCAGCTTGTGCGGGCGTGCGGCCTTGAACTCCGTCACCCGCCGCAGCATCGCCCCGCTGGTGCCGGTCAGCCGCAGTTCCCGCACGGCGGGCAAATCCAGCGGGTCGAACACGTCGGCCGGGGCGTCGTCGTCGGCCGACACATCAAACGCGGTGGCGTGCCGACCGTGCGGGTGCGCCAGCAACGCTCGCAGGTCGGCGGCGGTCGCCACGCCGTTCAGGTCGAGCATTTCCAGCCACTCGCCCGACCCCGTCGGCAGGCGGTCGAGGGCACCCCTCACCGCCGCCACTGGTCCCGTCACGCGGAGCAGGCCGCGGTCGAACCGCCCGCTGGGGTGCGGGCTGTCGTCGTCCTGACTCGTCGGCCGGTCGGTGAACTTGAACCAGTGCGGCCCGGTGTACGGCACCCCGACCCACCGGCGGACGTTCTTCTTCAACAGGCGGCCGAGCGCGACCAGTTCGTCGCATTGGTTCGGGTGCCACTCGCCGTCGTCCGTCTGGGCCAGTTGCAGGCGAATGAACTCGGCCCGCTCCGGGTCGCCGGCGGCGGACAGGTGGTCGGCCACGGCACGCCGCGGGGCGTCGTCGGTGGGCGACCGCTTGGCGGCGGCCAGCAGGTCGGGCAGGGCGTCGGGCATGGTCTTCTTCGCGGGGCACGAACGGCCGGGCGGTTGTCTTACGAACCGCGCCCGCGGGCGGCTCAGTGTGGTCCACTCGCTCCGCGAGTGGGTTCTCAGGCCTCTCGCGGAGCGAGTGGACCACGGTCACTCCTCGGCGTCGTCGTCGGTGGCGTCGGGTTCCAGGTGGTGCTTGCGGATGAGCTTCCGCACGGTGGCGCGGGCCAACCCCAGCCAGCGGGCGGCCACCAGGCGGTTGCCGTTCAGTTGCTCCAGCACTTCCCCCAACACGGCCGGCTCGACCGCGTTCAACAGCAGTTGGTACAGGTCGGCCGGTTCACCCGTGGCCGTTCGCACCTTCTCCCGCGTCCAGTCTCGCACCAGCGCGGCCAGCCGGTCGCGGATCGACCCGGCCCCGCCGATGCCCGACGGCGGGGGCAGGTGGTCGGGGCGGATACTCCCGCCGCGGGCGACGATGGCCGCGTACTCCATCGCGTTCTTCAGCTCCCGCACGTTGCCCGGCCACAGGCGGGCTTTCAACTCGGCGTCGGCGTCGGGCGTCAGCCGCGGCGGGCCGCCGGTGAACGCCCGCAGGAAATGTTCGGCCAGTGGGGTGATGTCGTCGCGGCGATCCCGCAGGGCGGGCAGGTGAATGGGGTAGACGTTCAGGCGGAAGAACAGGTCGTGGCGGAAGCGGCCGGCGGCGACCGCTTCGGACAGGTCGGCGTTCGTGGCCGACACGATCCGCACGTTCACCGCCTGGGCCTCGGCCCCGCCCACCGGCAGCACTTCTTGCCGCTCCAGCACGCGGAGCAGCTTGGCTTGCACCGGCAGGGGGATGTCGCCGAGTTCGTCGAGGAACACGGTGCCGCCGTCGGCCAGCGCGATCAGCCCGCTCTTGGCGCGGTCGGCCCCGGTGAACGACCCGCGGGTGTGGCCGAACAGTTCGCTCTCGACCAGGTTCGCGTTGAGCGCTGCCACGTGAATGGGAAGAAACGGTTTGTCCCGCCGCGGGCTGTTGGCGTGGACCGCGCGGGCGACCAACTCCTTGCCGGTGCCGCTCTCGCCGGTGATGAGCACGCACGCGGTGGTGGGGGCGACGAGCGCGATCCGTTTGAATACGGATTGCATCAGCCCGCTGCGGCCGATCAGGTCGTCGTCGATCGTCCGCTCGGTCGGCGGGGCGGGGGCCGGGCCGGGGCGCTGCAGCGCCCGCTTCAGCGCTTCGAGCGCCTGCTCCAGGTCGAACGGCTTGGCCAGGTAGTCGAACGCGCCGCCCTCCACCGCCTTCACCGCCGTGGAGAGATTCCCGTGCGCGGTGATGACGATGACAGCGGCCTTGGGGGCGATCTTCCGTAGCTCGCCCAGCGCGGTCAGCCCGTCCATGCCGGGCAGCCGCACGTCCATGAAGGCGGCGTCGGGCGGGGACAGTTTGGCTTTGGCGAGGGCGTCCTCGGCACTCGCGGCGATCTGTACGCGGTAGCCCTGCTTCTCGCACGCCTTGCCGAGCGCCCAGGCGATGGCCTCTTCGTCGTCGCAGATGAGTACGGTGGGGGGCATGTGTCGGGATCGATAGGGAGGGATCTTCGCCGCGACCCGTGGGGGCGGTTTGGCAAACCGCACCCCCCGGTCGCGGCGAAAATGGTGGGCCACACCCCATCGGGGGGTCGGGGAGGCCGGGCCTAAGG
>JANNQE010000866.1:0-5459 GCA_031441625.1 Planctomycetia bacterium | reverse complement strand
GAGCCGCCCGGGTGACAGTCACCCGGACGGCTCAGGCCGACGGTTCATCGTCGCACGCCTTGCACTCCGGGGCGGCGGGTTCGCCGAGCAGCGGCAAGCGCACTTCGAACGTCGCGCCGTGTCCGATACCGTCGCTGTGGGCCGTCACCGTGCCGCCGTGCATCTCGGTCAGCCGCTTCACCAGCGCCAGCCCGATGCCCAGCCCGCCCTTCGAGCGGTTCAGGGTGCGGTCCACCTGGGTGAACATGTCGAACACCTGCGACAGCAACTCCGGCGGCAGGCCGACCCCGCTGTCGGTCACCCGCACGATCGCCCGGATCCCGTCGTGCGCGGCGGTGAGTGAGGCCGTGCCCCCCCGCTCGGTGTACTTGGCCGCGTTGGTGAGCAGGTTGGCGAACAGTTGGGCCAGCCGCACGGCATCCCCGTTCACCAGCAGGGGTACCACGGGGAGAGACAGGGTGAACGTCACCTCGGCCTCGTCGAGGAGCGGGCGGGCGGTCTCGACGGCCACCCGGAGCGGCTCCCGCAGGTCGATGGGGGCGAGGTCGATCCGCAGTTTGCCGCGGGTGATGCGGGAGGTGTCGAGCAGGTCGTTGATCAGCCGCACCATGTGCCGCAGTTGCCGCTCCATCATGTCGCGGGCGGCCCCCATGGCGACCGGGTTGTCGGCCGCCAGCCGCATGATCTCCAGCGCGTTCCGCACCGGGGCGAGGGGGTTCCGCAGCTCGTGCCCGAGGGTGGCCAGGAAGTCGTCCTTGCGGCGGTCGGCGTCCCGCAGGGCGGCGTTGGCGGCGGCCAGTTCGGCCGTCCGCTCGGCCACCTTCCGCTCCAGTTCGACCTCGGCCGCCCGCTGGAGCAGGGCGTACCGGATGGCCCGCTCGAGCATCACCGGGTCGAGTTGGCCCTTCTCCAGGTAGTCGACCGCGCCGGCCGCGGCCGCCGCCCGGTCGATCTCCGGCTGGCCGACGCCCGTGAGCAGGATGACCGGCGCGTGGCAATTCCGCTGCCGCACCTCCCTCAGCAGGTCCAGCCCGGTCTTCTCCCCCAGATGGAAATCGACCAGATACAGGTCGAACTCGTTCCGGCAGATGCGGTCGACGGCGGTGTCGAAGTCCGACTCCCACTCGATCGCGTACCCGCCGCCGGGGATGTCGGCGACGGTGTCGCGGGTGAGCAGGTAGTCGTCCTCGTCGTCGTCCACCAGCAGGACGCGGATCGGGCGGGCGGGCGGGTCAGGCGGAGGGGCGGTCATGGTCGGGCAACTCGACGATTTCCAGCCAGTACTTGCCGAGGGTGCGGACCACGTCCACGAGCGCCTCGAACGTGACCGGCTTGGCGATGTAAGAAGCGGCCGACAGGTCGTAGGTGCGGAACACGTCCTCTTCCGCCGTGGAGGTGGTCAGGATGATCACCCGGATGCGGCGGAGGTCCTTGTCCTGCTTCATGCGGGCGAGCGCCTCCCGCCCGTCCACCTTCGGCATGTTCAGGTCGAGCAGGATCAGCCCCGGCCGCGGGCTGGTGGCCGGGTCGGCGTACTTGCCACGCCGGTGCAGGTAGTCGAGCAACTCCTCCCCGTCCTCGACGAACCGCAGGTCGTTGGCCAGGTTCGCCTCGTCGAACGCTTCGCGGGTCAGTTGGCGGTCGTCCGAGTCGTCGTCGGCCATCAGGATCGTCACCGGGGTGGTGTGCCGTTGCATGCCGTCAGTCTCCGCGCGGGGCGGGCCAGTCGAGTACGAACTCGGCCCCGTGCCCCTGTTGTGAGTGGGCGGTGATGGTGGCCCCGTGCCGCACCACAATCTTACGCACGATGGCCAGACCCAGCCCGGTCCCTTCGTACTCCCTCCGGCCGTGCAGCCGCTGGAACAGCTCGAAGATTCTCTCGGCGTACTGCGGAGCAAACCCAATGCCGTTGTCGGCCACCGTGATCCGCCAGCCGGCGGGGGCGGGCGGGGGCGGGGCGTCAGCGGGCAGTTGGCCGAACGGCACGGCCGTCACCCGCACCACCGGCGGGGTGTCCGGCTTGGCGAACTTGAGGGCGTTGGCGATCAGGTTCTGGAACACCTGCCGCAGTTGGCTGTGGTCGCCGGGGAGGGTCGGCAGCGGGCCGACCTCGACCGTGCCGCCGGAGCGGGCGACCCGCTCCTCCAAGTCACTCAGCACGTCACGTGCCACGGCGTTCAGGTCGACCGCCGCGAACGCCACCACCTTGGTCGTCACCCGCGAGAAGGCGAGCAGGTCGTCGATCAGCCGCCGCATCCGCCCGGCCGAGTCGAGCATGCGGTCGATGTACTCCTTCCCCTGCTCGCCGACCGCGTCCTTGTACTTGTCAGCCAATCGAGTGCCGAACGCCTGGATCTTTCGCAGCGGCTCTTGCAGGTCGTGCGAGGCGATGTACGCGAACTTTTCCAGCTCCTGGTTGCTCGTCCGCAGGGCGGCGGTGCGGTCCTCCACCATCTGTTCGAGCCGGATTTCCTGTCGCACGCGGTCGTCCACGTCGGTGCACGAGCCGAACCACCGCACCACCGTGCCCGTCTGGTCCCGTAGGGGGATGCCGCGGACGGCGAACGAGCGGTACGCGCCGTCGTGCCGGCGGAGGCGGTACTCCACCTCGAACCCGCCGCCGGCGTCCACCGCCTTCCTCCACGCCGCGGCGGTCTCCTCGCGGTCCTCGTCGTGGACGGCCTCCAGCCAGCCGGACCCGAGCTGTTCGACCAGCCCGCGGCCGGTGTAGTCGAGCCACTGGCGGCTCAGGTAGTCGCACTCGCCGGTCGGCGAGCACGCCCACATGAGCAGGGGCACGCCCTCGGTCAGTTGGGCCAACTGCGAGGCGGACTCCTGCACCTGCCGCTCGGCCGCCTGCCGCTCGGTCACGTCCTGGCCGATGACGCCCAGCCCGCCGTGCTTGTCGTCGAGCGGCACCTGGAAGGCGCTCACCTCCCACACCCGCCCGTCGCCGAGCACCAGCCGGCCGACCACCGGCGGCCCGCCGGCCAGCACCTCTTGATACTTCGTGAGCAGGGCGGACGGGATGTCGGGGAACAGGTCGGGCAGGCGGTGGCCGAAGTGGTCTTCGACGGCGACGCGGGTCGCCCGAGCGAACGTCTCGTTCACCATCACCGGCCGCAGTTCGTGGTCGAGGAAGGCGATGCTGTACGGGGCGTTCCGCACGAGCGCGTCGAGCTGCGCCAGCGCGCGGTCGGTGGCCAGTCTTTCGGTCGCCAGTGCCGCCGCCGTCTCCGCCAGCGCCGCCGCCGCCTTCTCCCGCCGGCGGGCGTCGCGGCGGAGGAGCACCCCGCTCACGCCGATGACGACCATCGCCAGCACCGCCCCGATCAGGTTCGTCCACTCGGCCGTCTGGTACTGCCGGTCGGCCGTCGCCCCCTGCCCGAGCAGGTCGGCCTGTTCCTCCAACTCGGCGTCGGCGCACACGTCTCGCAGGGCGTCCATGATCCGCTTGCCTTCCCCCTTCGCAACTCCCACCGCCCCCGCTTCCAGCCCACCGCTGTCGCGGAGTTCGCGGGTCCGTTGCATCTCGGTGAACTTGTCCGCCACCAACTGCCGCATCTGCCCCAAGCGGGTCTGCTTGTGCGGTTCGCCCGCCCACCCCGCGTCGAGTGTCGCCACGCGCCCCCGCACGCGGGCTTCGCTCTCGCGGTACGGCTCCAGGAAGTCGGGCCGGCCGGTCAACAGGTACCCGCGGTGCCCGGTCTCGGCGTCCTTCATGTCGGACAGCAGGCCCAGCAACTCGGCCATCGTTTCGTGCCCCGCCCGCACGGACCGCTCGGTGTCCCGCATTCGCTGCACGTTGAAGCTGCCGGCGACGGCCGTCAGCCCGACGGCCACCGCCGCCGCTACCCACAACAGGGTGTCGCGCCGCCAGAATTCGCGCATCTCTCCCCTCCGCTGGACCCGTCGGATATCATCACCATATGTCGAACACCTGCATCACCCCCCCTTCGAACGTCGTCCAGCGCGTACTCGTCGCCGAGGACCAGGCCGACGCCCGCGAGTCGCTCGTCCAACTCCTTCGCCTGTCGCTCGGCGTTCAGGTCGACGGGGCGGTGGACGGGGCGGAGGCGCTGACGCGGCTCCGCGAGACGCCGTACAGCGTGCTCGTCACCGACCTGCGGATGCCGAAGATGACCGGCATGCAGTTGATCGAGGCCATCCAGGCGGAGAGTCTGCCGGTGACGGTGATCGTGACGACCGGACACGGCGGGGTGCCGGAAGCGGTGAAGGCGCTGCGCATGGGGGCGTACGACTTCCTCATCAAACCGGCCGAACCGCAACAGTTGTGCCAGTTGGTGAAGCGGGCGCTCGGCGAGCGGGCACTGCGGGATGAGGTCGTCGCCCTGCGGAACCAGTTGCAGTCGGCCCGCTCGTTCCAGAACGTGCTGAGCAAGAGCAGCAAGATGGCGGACGTGTTCGACCTGATCGCCAACGTGGCCGACACCGCCAGCACGGTGATCATTTTGGGGGTGACGGGCACCGGCAAGGAGCAGGTGGCACGGGCGTTGCACCAGGCGTCCGGGCCGCACCGCACCGGCGCGTTCGTGGCGGTCAACTGTGCCGCCCTGCCGGAAATGCTCATGGAGAGCGAGCTGTTCGGCCACGAGAAGGGGTCGTTCACCGGGGCGGCCGGGCAGCGGAAGGGGCGGTTCGAGCACGCCAACGGGGGCACGCTTTTTCTCGACGAGATCGGCGACCTGCCGCCCAGCGTGCAGGTGAAGCTGCTGCGGGTGCTCCAGGACCGCAAGATCGAGCGGGTGGGCGGCAACCAGCCCATCGACCTGGACGTGCGGGTGATCGCCGCCACCCACCAGCCGGTCGAGAAGCTGGTGAAGGAGGGGAAGTTCCGCGAGGACCTGTTCTACCGCCTGAACGTCATCCGCATCGACCTGCCGCCGCTCCGCGACCGGCCGGAAGACATCCCCCTGTTGGCCGAACACTTCTGCCAGAAGTACGCCCGCACCGGCCAGCCGTCGCCGACGGTCGATGCCGACGCGATGCAGGTGTTGCTCAAGTGCCCGTGGCCGGGGAATGTGCGGCAACTGGAGAACGCCATCGAGCGGGCGTGTGTGACGGCCCGCGACGGGGTGATTTCGCCCAAGCACCTGCCGCCGGACGTCGGCCGGAGCGGGGGCGTGAAGAGTCCGTTCCAGGTGGATTTGGCCCGCCCGCTGCCCGACCAAATGGCCGAGATGACCCGCGCATTCGAGGAGCGGTACTTGAGAAAGGCGTTGCGCAGGACCCGCGGGCACGTGGGCAAGTGCGCGAAACTGACCGGCCTGTCGCGGCGGAGCGTGACCGACAAGATCGCCCAGTACAAGATCGACAAGGAGCAGTACAAGGGCGGGTGAAGCGCTTGGCGAGCGGCGCGACGTGAGTCCGCCGGTGCTGGGAGTGCTCTGCGCGCTCCGCGAGCGGTCTTCCCGAACCCGCTCGCGGAGCGAGCAGAG
>JANNQE010000865.1:0-3660 GCA_031441625.1 Planctomycetia bacterium | reverse complement strand
GCTGGAGTGGTGGCACTGTCTTTCGTGCCTGTGTGGTGGTTTTCTCACAGGCAGTATTGCCTGTGCCGCCAGTCAGGTGTCGGTCGCCGCATCGCACACTCGAACAGCCACAAAATAATCCCTCAATCTGGCCATTCTTCTTCCTCATTTCTCATCACTTGCGGTGCCGACGCCGTCAGATTACTCTCATGACCTGTCCCCACCGCCCACAGGCCTCTCCCATGCCCCGGGTGAAAGCGTTCCTCGATTGCCTCGCACTGGCCGTGTGCGACAAGGGCCGTAAGGCCCTGTTCGGCACCGTGCGGTTCGGCGACGTGATTCAAGACGTGGCCAAGGCCACCCTCGACAACACGCACAAGGAGCTGCCCACCACCGACCTGCGGAAGGCCATCTCCGAGCTGGTGTCGGTGTCCGCCGCCCAGTACGCCGAGCGGCTGCGCGTCACCCTCGACGGGCTGGCGCGGGTGCAGGCCATCCCGTTCCGGGAGGAGCTGGCCGACTACCTGTCGCACGTGCCGTCGTTCGCCCGCCGCTTCCTGATGCGGCCGTCCGACCCGACCGGCAAGAGCGTGCCCGAAGCGCTCAACTTCTTCAAGTCGGACGAACTGCTGCCCATGCTCCCGCCGCACCGCCCCAAGCTGGGCGTCGGCCGCGAGCCGGCCGGGCTGGACCACTGGAAGTTCCGCCAACTGATCGGCGTGGGCGAGACGTCCGAGACGTGGCTGGTCGAAGACGAGACCGAGCCGGGCAGGCGGGCGGCCATCAAGTTCGTCGTGGACGACGAGGCGAAGAAGGCGATCACCGAGCAGCAGGAGTTGTTCCACGACGCCTTCCGTCTGAACGAGGACGCCGGCGTCATCCCGCTCTCGTCGGTCTACCTGGAGACCGACCCGCCGGGGTTGCAGTCGGCGTTCATCCCAGGGTACGACCTGGCCTCGCTCATGTGGGACTGGAAGTGGAAGTACCCGACGCCCAAGCCGGAGGCGGCGCTCAAGCTGATGCGGCGGCTGTGCGACATCCTCGCCCACGCGCACGCGAAAGGCGTGGTCCACCGCGACCTGAAGCCGAGCAACGTGCGGCTGCACCCGACGGACGGCGGCAAGTTCACCCTGTGGGTGTCCGACTTCGGGTGGGGGCAGATCTCGTCCGCCCGGTCGCTCCTGCTGTCCAAGAACAGCACCCCCCGCGGGGAGCAGCAGTGGCTCTCCCTCCGCGGCGCGCACTCGCCCCTGTACGCCAGCCCGCAGCAGATGAAGAAGGACCCGCCCGACCCTCGGGACGACGTGTACGCGCTCGGCATGATCTGGTTCCAACTGCTCCACCGCGACCCGCACGCCTCAGCCCCGGTGGGCAACGAGTGGGCGGAGGAGATGCGGCCGTATGGGGTGACCGACTCGCAGGCGCGGCTGCTCACGGCGTGCCTGGCGGTGCGGCCGGAGAAGCGGCCGAAGAACACCCGCGCGCTGGCCGAGTTGCTCTCGCAGGTGTCGGTCGAGAAGCCGACGGGTACCGACACGGACGGGTCGAAGTTGATCCCGCTGAAGGGGCACTCGGCCACGCTGAAGGCGGCGTTCGATCAGGCGGTCGCGGCTAGCAAGGCGGCGGCCCCGGTGGTGTCCACGGCCGTGCCCGGGTTCGGCGGGCTGCCCCGCGTGGTGACGAATTCCGCCGGCATGACGTTCACCCTCATCCCGCCGGGGCGGTTCCAGATGGGGTCGCCGGAGTCCGAGTCCGGCCGCCGCAACCACGAGGGGCCGGCGCACGCCGTGGCCGTCCGCAAGCCGTTCTACGTGAGCATCTACCCGGTCACGCAGGCGCAGTTCGAGCGGGTGATGGGGCGGACGCAGTCGGCCTTCAACAAGGGGCACGGGGGCGGGCCGGACCACCCGGTCGAGACGGTCAGATGGGACGCCGCCGCCCGCTTCGCCGACATGCTCGGCCGCCTGCCCGACGAGGAGGGGAACGCGCGGACGTACCGCCTGCCGACCGAAGCGGAGTGGGAGTACGCCTGCCGCGGGGGCACCACCACCGCGTACAGTTGCGGCGACAAGCTGGGGCCGAAGGACGCGCACTTCGCCTCGCCGGGGGCGTTCGGGAAGACCGGCGGGAGCGGGCACACTTCACCCGTGGGCAAGACGCCGGCCAACCCGTTCGGCCTGTACGACATGCACGGAAACGTGCAGGAGTGGGTGAGCGACTGGTTCGACGAGTACTACTACCACGACAGCCCGCCGGACGACCCGCCGGGGCCGGAGCACGGCACCATGCGGGTGGTGCGGGGCGGCTGCTGGACGGCGTTTTCGAGCGACTGCCGGTCGGCCGCCCGCCGCGGCCACCCGCCCGGTGCCCCGCACAACACCGTCGGCTTCCGCGTCGTGCTGGTGGTGAACTGAGGCGGCCGGCACCCGGTGGCACGTCGTGCGGTCAGGGAGAACCGGATGAAACTGGCCGTCGTTCTGGTCGGGCTGCTGGTCGGCGGGGTGGCCGTCTACCTTCTGGCGGCGTGGGCGCAGCGGCGGGGGTGGGTGAACTTCCGGGCGGCGGGCTGCGGGGTGACGGCCGGCCTGGCCGAGGCGGGGCGGGTGCTCGACCCGCCGACCAAGCACGTGCAGACGGTGCGGGAGGAGACGCCGGCCCGAAGCGACGAGGGCGAGCCGCCGCCGCCAGTCAACGAGTGCTCTGCTCGCTCCGCGAGCGGTCTTATGATCCCGCTCGCGGAGCGAGCAGAGCACTCCAACACACCTACTTCGTCACCTTCAGGATGAACTCCTTGGTCGCCAGGAAGAGCGGGTCGTCGGCCTTCTTCATGTCGCTCATGATGGTGAGATGGGTGCGGTCCTTGAACTCCTTCGCCGTCGCCTCGCTCTTCGCTTTGGTCAGCGCTTTGCCGAACGCCTCCGCGCCGGCGGGCAGGCCGGCGAAATCCTTGTCGCCGTAGGCGAGCAGCATGGGCGGGCGGCCGGCCCCCGCGTGCTCCAGCGGCGACGCCGACTTGCACGCCTTCTCGTCGTCGCTGAACGCCTTGTGGAAGAGCGTCACGCGGTGGTCGATGGTGTACACGCCCGACACACCGACCACGCCGCGGATGTCGGTCAGCGCCTTCTTCTCGGCCTTCAGGTACTCCTCGTTGGACGCCAGCAGGGCGGTCAGGTGCCCGCCGGCCGAGTGCCCGCCGATGACCACCTTCTTCGCGTCCCCGCCGTACTTGCCGACGTTGTCGAGCGTCCACGCGAGCGCCTTCGCCACGTCTTCCACGTGCTTCGGGTGTTGCACGTCCGGAGACAGCCGGTAGTTCGGGCACACCACCCCGATACCCTGCTCGGCGAAGTGCTTGGCCGGGTCGCGGAAGGTCAGTTTGTCGCCGATGGCCCACGCCCCGCCGTGGACGAAGAAGAACACGGGGAAGTCCTTCTTCCCCTTCGGCACGTAGATGTCCAGCTTGTGCCGCTTGTGCGCGTCCTTGTCGGTGCGGTAGGCCACGTCGGTGGTGATCTCGACTTCGAGCTTGTCCGGCTCCGCGGCCGGGGAAAGTGCGGCCAGCAGCAGGAGTGACGGCAGGGCGAAACGCATGGGGGACTCCGGAAGGGGTATCGTCACGTGTCGTCGCCGGGAGCTTGCGGCCGGACCCCGGTGGCGCGGTCGCAAACGCCTGGCGACGAC
>JANNQE010000864.1:0-2385 GCA_031441625.1 Planctomycetia bacterium | reverse complement strand
CACGTCGGCCGACAGGTCGCTCACCCGCAGGCCTTCGAGCGTCACCTCCTTCGCCGTCATTTTCCCGCGGATGGTGTACGCCTTGGCGGTGGTCGCCTCGCCGAGCGGCACCGAGATGTCGGCCGTCACCGTCACCTTGCCGCCGATGGCATATCCCAAGTCGAGCTTGATGCTCTCACTCGTTTTCAACTTGTCCAACAGCTCCGCCACGTCCACTTCCCGCAGGGTGATGGTGGCCGCCAGGGTGGTCGGCTCGGCCGGCTTCTTGTCCGCCGGAGTCGCGGTCGCGCACAGGAGCATGAGGAGTTTCAACATGACGGCCTCGGCGGTGGGGGCTATTCGATTTCGTGCCAGACGGCGGCCGGACGTGTCGGGAATCGCGACGAAGCGGGTGGGAATGTGACCCTCCGTCGTAGTCCATTCCGCACCACCGGCACCCGCCGCAAGTGGCACGTTTCGCGCCGCGTGCGGGCCGTCGGCACGCCCCCTGCATGCACGAGATCTCCGGGGTGCCCGCAGGACTGCAATTCCGATGTGCAACGGGACTGGGGGAAGTGTTTGAAACAGAAGAGCCGGCCGAAGTGAACGAGACGATGCCAACACTCTTGCCGCGCCACGCCGCCACGGGCGCGAACAACCCGTCGGCCGTGGCGGAGTGCCGTGCGCACTCCGCTTCCCGCCCGCGGACCACCAGCCACCACCACCGTGCATCGCCGTTGAGAGCCTGTGATGAACTCGACGGTGGCGTTCGCCACGGAACGAGTCGCTGGTATGGTTCGGGCCGAGAGAACCTCTCTCGGTCCGAACCATTCTCGGCCTCGGACACATCAACCATCACCCACCGTCATTTCCCACTGCCGCCGCCGCCGCCACCACCACCGCCGCCGCCCGCCGCCTTCACCGTCTGCGTGCCGCTGGCGGTCAGCGCGGGAGTGGTCAGGTCGGTCGCCGAGATGGAGTACGTGCCGGCCACGCCCACCGTCGCCGTGAACAGGTGGTCGCCGGCGTCCGCGTGTAGGGCGTCAACCAGTTTTCCCTTCCGTGTTGCCTCACCGGAAAATGTTACCGGAGTGGGCGTCTGGAAATCGAGGTGTTTTCTCCCTCGGCAGTCCCGCCACCCACGAGTTCTCCCGGCGGTGCGAGAGGCGGTTCCCACAAGTGACGGGAGCACGTCGGCCTCCGCCCGATCGACCGCCCTATGCCGGCGCTCCCACCAGCGGGGCAACCGGGTGTTGTCCGACGGGTGAAGATCGACGTGGGGTGCGGGTGAAAGACACCGTTCCTGTGGGCGTTCTGGAAAGGGTGGCCGAGGCATGTGGCTGAAATGCCGACGAACTCCAGCATGTCGAACCACCCCCGGCTGGTCGCAAAGGGCCACCGCCCTCCAACCGGGGGCTGCGACGGTTCCGCTTCAAACGGGAGACGTAGTCGGACAGGTCGGAGAGCATTCCACACCATTCCACAGTTGGGTGTGGAAAGTCCACAGTTGCAGGTGTTTCCACGCAAGCGGTGTTGACCGATGCAATGCGTTCGGGTAACGTTAAAAGCCTGGAAACGCAGTGGTTTGGAGCGTTTCCGGGCTTCTCGACGAGCGACTGAAAATCGCTAGGTCCCCGGTTCAACCCCGGGACTGCCCACTCGACGAAAACCCATCGGCTGAAGCACTTTACGCTTACCTCGGGATGGTCCTGAGCGCGGCCGGAAGAAGGCAGTTTCCGGGTAACTACCCGGAAACTCTTCCGGAGCATCCCCGCAATGGCCCGTCCGAAGAATTCCGTCCCCACCTACCGCCTGCATTCCCCGTCGAACACCGCCCGCTGTTGGGTGAACGGCAGTTGGGTCACGCTCGGCCGGTACAACTCGCCCGAAAGCCGCGCCGAGTACGCCCGCATCCTGGCCGAACTCGCCGTCGCCCCGATCCCGTCCGCGGTCGGGCAGGCGTGCCTGCGGGCGAAGGACATCACACTGAACGAACTGCTGCTCGGCTTCTGGCGGTTCGCCGAGACGCACTACCGACGGGCGGACGGCTCGCACACCAACGAACTGCCGCAGTACGAGCAGACGTTTCGCCTCCTCCGCTCGCTGTACGGTCACACCCCGGTGGGCGAATTCGGGCCGCTGGCGCTCAAGGCAGTGCGGGAGAAGATGATCGAAGTCGGGTGGGCGCGGAAGCTCATCAACCAGCGGATCGGCCGCATCCGCCGGGCGTTTCGTTGGGGGGTGGAAAACGAACTCGTCTCGCCGGTGGTGCTGCAATCGCTCGTCGCCGTGCGGGGGTTGCAGGAAGGCCGGACGACGGCCCGCGAAACCGCTCCCATCATGCCCGTGGCGGATTCGGTGGTGGACGCCACCCTGCCGCATCTGCGGCCGGCGGTGCGGGCGATG
>JANNQE010000863.1:0-3693 GCA_031441625.1 Planctomycetia bacterium | reverse complement strand
CGCCTGGGTAGACTGTTGTTCCCACCCAGGCGGCTGACGCCGCCGGTTCACACGCACACTCGGTGCCTGCTGTTCCCGTCCAAATGGGAGCGTCTCGTGGCACCCCGAGGATTCCCCCGATGGCCCGTCTGCACGACCGCTACCTGAAAGAAATCCTGCCCGAGCTGGCCAAGAAGTTCGGCCGCACCAACGTCCTGAGCCTGCCCAAGCTGACCAAGATCAGCATCAACATGGGCGTGGGCAAGGCCCTGCAAGACAAGAACCGCATGACCGAGGCGGTGGACCAGCTCAAGCTGATCGCCGGTCAGCAGCCGCAGGTGACTCAGGCGCGGATGGCCATCAGCACCTTCCGCCTCCGCCAGGGCAACGACATCGGCTGCCGCGTCACCCTCCGCGGCAAGCGGATGTACGAGTTCCTCGACCGCTTCATCAACTTGGCCCTGCCGAGGATCCGCGACTTCCGCGGGGTGAACCCGAAGAGCTTCGACGGCAACCGCAACTACAGTCTCGGCCTGGCCGAACAGATGGTGTTCGCCGAAGTGGACCCGGACAAGGTCCACTTCACGCAGGGCATGGACATCACCATCTGCACCAGCACTCGCAGCGACGAAGAGGCCCGCGAACTGCTCAAGCAGTTCGGCATGCCCTTCCGCGAGTGAGTGTGTTGGTGAACCGGCGGCGTGGGCCGCCTGGGTGCATCATCATCACCCAGGCGGCTCACGCCACCGGATCACCAATTTCGCCCTTGCCCTGCCGCCGACCGGCCCTAGCATAGTGTTTTTGGTGTGCAGGTTCGCGGAACGGCCAGCCCGCTCGTCCGGGTTGGAACGCCGCCCCGAAAGCACGACAGCCTCTGATCGATCCGAACCCACCCACCCTACCGCCACGAGGCGAGGTGTTCGCGTCATGTCTACCACCGCGAAGATGGCCCGATACCGCAAGCAGATGGCCGCGGTCTCCGCCCACAAGGCCGAACTGGCCAAGCCGGAAGACCAGCGGGACAAGAGCAAGATCCTCCGCCCCCGCGACCTGATCAAGATCCGCAAGCGGTGCAGGGTGACCGGCCGACCCCGGGCGTTCCTGAACAAGTTCGGCGTGTGCCGCATCATTTTCCGCGACATGGCCAGCAGCGGCATCATCCCCGGCGTCCGCAAGGCGTCCTGGTAAACCCACACCGAATTCCCGTCGGCCCGGCTCCCGCCACGGTCGAGCCGCCGACATGAGATTCCCGCCATGATGACCGACCCGATCGCGGACATGCTCACCCGCATCCGCAACGCCAGCAACATCGAGCGGCCGACGGTGGACATGCCGGCCACCAACCTGAAAGTGGCCGTAGCCAAGGTGCTGACCGACGAGGGGTTCGTCCTCGGCTACCGCGTTGGTAAGTATGTGGAGACGGAAGGGGGCAAGGAGTTTCAGGAGACGACCGACATGGGCGAGGCCCACATCGTCCTCAAGGTGTTCCTCAAGTACGGGCCGGACGGCGAGAAGGTGATCCGCCACATCGCCCGCTACTCGAAGCCCGGCCGCCGCGTGTACCAGGGGTATAAAGAGGTGCGGATCGTCCTCGACGGCTTGGGCATCGCCATCCTGAGCACCAGCCGCGGAGTGATGTCCGACCGCCAGGCGAAGAAGGCCAAGGTGGGTGGCGAGGTGTTGGCGACCGTGTGGTGAGCCAGGGGACAGGAGGCAGGAATCAGGAGTCATTCAGACCCGCCTCCGCCCTGCTGACTGCCCCCTGACCCCTGAATCGGGCTGCGTTCCGACCCACCCGGTCGGTGAAGCCCCGGAGAACTTGAAATGTCTCGAATCGGCAAGGCACCGGTGGTCATCCCGGCCGGGGTGAACGTGAACCTGAGCGGGGCGACGGTGAAGGTGGACGGGCCGAAGGGCAAGCTGCAGTTCACCCACCACCCGGCCATGGCCGTCAAGGTGGAGGGCACCACGCTCACCGTCACCCGCCCGGACGACGCCCGCCAGAACCGCGCCCTGCACGGCCTCACCCGCGCGCTCATCAACAACATGGTGTTGGGCGTCAGCAAGGGGTACGAGAAGAAGCTGAAGATCGAGGGCGTCGGGTATCAGGCGGTGGCCAAAGACGGCAAGAACGAGAAGGGCGCGGCGGTCAAGGGCGTCGAGTTGATGGTCGGGTTCGCCAACCGCCCGACGTTCATGCCGCCCGAGGGCATCACCTGCCAGGTGGTGGACCCGACGACCATCCTGATCAGCGGGGCGGACAAGCAGAAGGTGGGTCAGTTCGCCGCCGAGATCCGCTCCGCCAAGAAGCCCGAACCGTACAAGGGCAAGGGCGTGCGGTACGAGAACGAGAACGTCCGCCGCAAGGAAGGGAAGTCGTTCAGCGGCAAGTAACCTACCCGTCCTTAGTGATGCGTCCGCAGTCGTCAGGCCGGTCGGCAATCGGCCTGTGAACTCGGGACTCATGACTTGTGACTCAGGACCACGACGATGGACGCACAGAAACTCAAGCAGAAGCGTGGCGAGCGGCGGAAGCGCCGGGTGCGGAAGGGCATCCGCGGGACCGCCGCCAAGCCGCGGCTGAGCGTGTTCCGCTCGAACTTCCACATCTACGCCCAGCTCATCGACGACGAGGCACAGGTGACCCTGGCCGCCGCCTCGACGAGCGCCAAGGGCGCGAAGGTGGCGAAGGGGTGGAACATCGCCGCCGCCCTCGTCGTGGGCAAGGCCATCGCCGAGGCGGCGAAGGCCAAGGGGATCGCCGAAGCGGCCTTCGACCGCGGCCCGTTCCGGTTCCATGGGCGGGTGAAGGCGGTCGCCCGCGCGGCCACCGACAACGGCCTGAAGTGTACCGGCGCGGAAGAGGCCCCGAAGCCGGCCAAGGACGCCAAGCCGCCCGCCGACGCCAAGAAGGACGGCGGGGCGAAGAAGGAGAAGAAGGACAAGAAGGCCGAAGCGACGGCGTAACCCGTTAGGGTGGCCGGCTCTCGGCGAGAGCCGGTCCGGATGTCGCTCTCGGCGAGAGCGACCCACCCTAACCCCGAAGCGAGATCCCCGGACGGCCGCGTCCGATTGAACTAGCACCGAGAGGTGAGTGATGGCGAACGAGCAAGACACTCCCAACACCGCCGCTCCCGCCGGTCCGGCCGATGGCGGGACCGCAGCACCGCCACCCCAACAGGGGCCGAGCGACGGTGGCGGCGGCGGTGGAGAAGGTGGTGGCGGGCAAGGCGGCGGACCGGGCGGCGGGGGTGGTGGCCGCGGCGGACCGGGCGGCGGCCGTGGCGGTCGCCGCGACGGCCGCGACGGGGCCGACTCCCGCGAGAGCGGGATGGTCGACTACCTCGTCCGCATCAGCCGCTCGGCGTGCGTCGTGAAGGGCGGGCGGCGGTTCAGCTTCAACGCGCTGGTCGTCGTCGGCGACAAGCAGGGCAAGGTGTCGTTCGGCTACGCGAAAGCGAACGAGGTGCCGCCGGCGGTGGAGAAGGCGATCAAGGAAGGCGAGGCGATGGCCCGCCGCAGCAAGAAGTTGCAACTGAAGGGCAAGACCATCCCGCACCGGGTGATCGGCAAGTTCGGCGCGAGTCGGGTCATCCTGGTGCCCGCCGGCCCCGGCACCGGCGTGAAGGCCGGCCCCGGCGTCCGCGAAGTCCTGCAAGCGGCCGTGCCGCCGATGTTCTATTTGGCGGAAGCGATGCGCGCGAAAAAGTGGGA
>JANNQE010000862.1:0-8802 GCA_031441625.1 Planctomycetia bacterium | reverse complement strand
TGTATAGGTGCCGCCTGCCGGGCGGCACATGTGGAGAGTGTCGCCCGGCAGGCGGCACCTAATTCAGCGGGGTCACTGCAATGGCGTCCGACATCGTCATCGTCGACTACGGCATGGGCAACCTGCGGAGCGTGCAAAAGGCGTTCGAGGCGGTGGGGGCCGCCGCGGACATCTCCGCCGACCCGAACCGCGTAGCCGACGCCACCAAGGTGGTGCTGCCCGGAGTCGGCGCGTTCCGCGACGCCATCGCCAAGCTCCGCGAGACCGGGCTGGCCGAGGCCGTGACCAGCCACATCGACGAGGGCCTCCCCTTCCTCGGCATCTGTCTCGGCTATCAGATGCTGTTCACCCGCGGCACGGAAGACGGCGTACACGCCGGGCTGGACCTGTTCCCCGGCGAGGTGGTGCGGTTCGAGTGCCGACCGGGGTTGAAGGTGCCGCACATGGGGTGGAACACGCTCCGCCTGACGCAGCCGAACTGCCCGCTGTTCGCCGGCCTGCCGCCCGACCCGGCGTTCTACTTCGTCCACAGCTACTACCCGGCCGTGACCGACCCGACGCTGACCGCCGCCGAAGCCGACTACCCCGACGCCTTCCCCGCGGCCGTCTGGCGGGACAACGTGTTCGCCACGCAGTTCCACCCGGAGAAGAGCCAGGGCGTCGGCAAGGTGTTGTTGAAGAACTTCGCGGGACTGTGAGCATTCACTCCTTCATGATCCTGTCGAGTGCGTCCTTGATGGCCGGTTTGGTGTGGTCGTTGTGCCCGTTCAACAGCAATTGCGACAGCCACACCCGTTGGACGCGGACGATGGTGCCGAAGTGAACCTTCACATCAATGGGCACGTCCCCGTAACTCTGTATAACTTCGTGGAAGTCGTCCGCCGCCTCGTCCGAGAACCCACGCGGGTCGTAAAAGGTGGGGTCGTCGATTAGGTATTCGACCAGTTCGATGTCGTCGGCGTGCGGGGACTTCAGTCGCACGTCGATGGTGTAATGCCGCAACCCGCTCTCGTCCTCAAAGTAGACAGGATTACCGTTCGGGTGCAGGCTGAACTTGGCGTACACACGCCCGGCGACCGATTTGGCGAACGACGGTTTGTAGTTGATGACATCGGGCATTCGTTAATCCCTTACGGGGTCAGGGCGTCCAGTTGCTACGGTACTCGCGGATCAGGTCGGCCGCCAAACGGTCGGCGTCGGCCCGCACGGTCGTCCCCCTCGGGACTGTCACATGATTGCTCGGGTCGAGTAGCGAGTTCCTCACCCGTCCGGCCAGTCCGACCAGCGAGTCCATCGGGTCCGGGTCTTCCAGGATTGTACCCAACTCTGTCTCGTAGCGGTCACAAATGTCGGCCAGAACACGGGCGTGAGTGGCCACCTTCTCAACCCCAAAGACGTCGGCGATCTGAACCAGTATGCCGAACGCCAAGACGAGTAACGCACCCCAAAACGCCCACCCGGTCGCCACTGTCAGGTTACCGCTCACTTTGTCAGCGATCAGGCCGGCACCGGCCAAGGCGGACAGGATCAAGGTGACAATGCGGAGGAGATAGTACGCTTTCAACTCCCACCGCCGCCGCGCTCGTTGTCCGCGGAGGATGTGGAGGCAGACGAAACGGATTTGCCGCTCCAGTCGGTCGAACGGGTTCCCACCAGCTGTATTCTGGGGAGGAGTTTGAAGCGGGCTGGTGGGAGTGGAAGGGAGAGGGACCGTACCCGTGTCAGCGGGGGAAATGTGGTTCGGTGGCTGTCCGGAGTCGTCAGGCGGTTGGTTCGTCATGGCGAGCCATCGAGTGGATAGGAACTCACTGTACCAACGACCGTTGGTCCGTGCAATCAGCCGGAAAAAATTCCCTCGACAGGCCAGGTGGATATCTTCACGTCCGATGTCCGCACTGATTGGCACGCCGCCTGCAACGTCTCCTCCCGACCGGCCGCCGGGCCGCTAATCCCGGCGACACCCCCAACGGAGAAGACCCATGAGCAGCGTGAAAGAGAAGATCGTGGACGCCGGCAAAGCGGTCGGCGAGGCCGCCAAGGCGGTCGGCGAGAAGGTGGTCGATGGGGCCAAGACGGTCGGCCACAAAGTGGCCGAGGGTGCCGGCACCGCGGTGGACTTCGTGAAAGACAAGACCGGCATCGGGCATGCGAAGGACCAGGGCCTCGCGGCCATCACCGAGCACATGCCGGTGTACGCCAGTTGCGGCAAGCAGATCGGCAAAGTGGACCGCGTGGAAGGGGACAAGATCAAGCTGACCGCGAGCGACAGCAAGGACGGCCAGCACCACATGATCCCCACCTCGTGGGTGGACCGCGTGGACAGCCACGTCCACCTGACCAAGAACTCGGTCGAGTGCGAAACGGCAATGGCCAGCGGCACCTGCGGCAGTTGCTAACGCCAACTCAACCCCTCCCCGAACGCCCGGCGTGATGCCGGGCGTTCGGCGTTTCGGGAAGCCCGCTTCTCACCCGACGGCTCAGTCCAGCTCACCCCACTCTTTGTTCCGTGGGTCGAGCGGGTCAACGTCCGCCCAGCGTACGGTCCGCCGGATCTTCTCCTTCAAGTTCGTCATGGAGTGGGGGTTCAGTCCGGGAACGCGGAACCGCGTGACCGGGCCGTAGTGCGCGCCGTACGCGCTCACCGGACAGAACCAGTTGCGGAAGTTCCGCCCGGTGGACGCCCGCTGCTTGCCCAGGAGGGAGCCTTTGAACATCCCGTCCCAGCACTTGTCGCCCCACGAGTGGTCGCTCAGGAACTTGCACTTCTGGATGTCCCCCCACATGCCGGGGGCGTTGAAGGTGACGAACGGACAGCCGGTCCAGTGCCCGACCACCTGGGCCAACCCCCCGCCGAGCGAGTGCCCGGTGAGGCTGATGTTCCACCCCTTGTACCTCTTGAGGGCCTTGTGGTACAGCCGCTCGGCCGCCCCGCAGTACTGCGGCAGGATGCCGAGGACGATCTGGACGTCGGCGTACAGGTCGCCGATCTTGCCCGTGAAATCGGTCCCCTGGAGCGCCACCACCACGTCGCGGGAGGACCTCCGCACGTACACGCACCCCTTGAACTTGGTGTTGGTGGTCCCCCACCCGCCCTCCTCGAACAGGGCGGTGCGGAAATCACTGACGACGTAGTTGCCGCCGGCCTTCCCGATCTGATAGACGGCGTCGGAGAT
This sequence comes from Planctomycetia bacterium, assembly GCA_031441625.1. Taxonomy (GTDB): domain Bacteria; phylum Planctomycetota; class Planctomycetia; order Gemmatales; family Gemmataceae; genus JALHQU01. Next base: position 5,629 of record JANNQE010000862.1, on the reverse strand, counting down.
CTCGGCGTACTTGATCGTGCTGACCATCTCGGGCACCCCCAGCGTGGAAAGTTGCTTCACCGGCAGTACGGTTCCGGCCGCCGCGTTCTTGCTGTGTCCGAACGGGAATCCGGCGGCCGCTTGACTCCACGCCGTTCCCGGCGTCCAATGGCCCCGTTCGCCACTCTCCCCTCTCCGCGAACGGAGTCTCCGTCATGGCCACCGCCACCGCTCCCGCCAAATCCCGCGTCGCCCCGCCGAAGGTGAAGGCCCGGCAGCCGATGTTCATCGGCGGCAAGTGGCTCGACTCGGTGTCGGGCAAGACGTTCGCCACCGTCAACCCGGCCACCGGCCAGACCATCTGCGACGTGGCCGAGGGCGACAAGGCCGACATCGACCTGGCGGTGAAGGCCGCCCGCAAGGCGATGGACGGGCCGTGGGGCAAGATGAACGCCAGCGAGCGCGGGCGGCTGCTCGGCAAGCTGGCCGACGCGGTCGAGGCGAACGCCGCCGAACTGGCAGGACTCGAAACGCTCGACAACGGGAAGCCGATTGCCGACAGCCTCGCCGCCGACCTGCCGCTCACCGTCGACTGCTACCGCTACTACGGCGGGTGGGCCGACAAGAACCACGGCCAGACGATCCCGGTGAACGGCGACTACTTCTGCTACACCCGGCACGAGCCGGTGGGTGTGGTCGGGCAGATCATCCCGTGGAACTTTCCGCTGCTCATGCAGGCGTGGAAGTGGGGGCCGGCGCTGGCGTGCGGCAACGCACTGGTGCTGAAGCCGGCCGAGCAGACCCCGCTGACGGCCCTCAAGGTGGCCGAACTCGCCCAAGAGGTCGGCTTCCCCGATGGCGTCATCAACGTGGTGCCCGGCTTCGGCCCGACCGCCGGGGCCGCGCTCGCCTCGCACATGGACGTGGACAAGGTCGCGTTCACCGGCGAGACGAGCACCGGCAAACTCGTGATGACGGCCGCGGCGCAATCGAACCTGAAGCGGGTGAGCCTGGAACTCGGCGGGAAGAGTCCGAACATCGTGTTCGCCGACGCCGACATCGACGCGGCGGTGGAGGGCGCGTACTTCGGCCTGTTCTTCAACCAGGGGCAGTGCTGCGTGGCCGGCAGCCGGCTGTATGTGGAAGAGGCGGTGTACGACGAGTTCGTCGAGAAGATGTCGAAGAAGGCGAAGGGGCGGCGGCTCGGCGACCCGTTCCACCCGGACACCGAGCAAGGCCCGCAGGTGAGCAAGGAGCAGCAAGACCGCGTGCGGGGGTACATCGACGCCGGCAAGCGGGAGGGGGCGAGGCTGATCGTCGGCGGGTCGGACGTGCCCTCGAGCCTCGCCGCCGCCCACGCCAACGGGTACTTCGTCGAGCCGACCGTGTTCACCGACGTTCACGACGACATGACCATCGCGAAGGAAGAGATCTTCGGGCCGGTGATGAGCATCCTGAAATTCAAGGACATGGCCGAGGTGATCGAACGCGGCAACCGCACCTTCTACGGCCTCGCGGCGGCGGTGTGGACGCGAGACGTGAAGAAGGCGATCCGCGTGAGCAACGCGCTGAAGGCCGGCACGGTGTGGGTGAACTGCTACGACGTGTTCGACGCCCGCGCGCCGTTCGGCGGGTTCAAGATGTCCGGCATCGGCCGCGAACTGGGGCAGTACGCCCTGCAACTGTACACCGAAGTGAAGACCGTCTACATGGCGGGGTGAGCCGTGCAGGTGCCGCCCGGCAGGCGGCACCTACTTCAACTGCCGCACCACCAGGTTGCGGTATTCGATGACCGCGCCGCCGTGGGTGCGAAGCGCAATCGCCCCGCGGGTTCGCGTGACGGCCGGTACGTCCTTCGCCTTTGCCGCGTGTTTGGCCAACTCCACCTCGCACGTCTCCCGCCCGTTCCACTCCACGCTCAACACCCCGCCGGCGTGCGTCACCTTCACCTTGTTCCACTTCCCCAGGGGCACGTTCTGAGCCGGCTGGCTCGGGCCGGCGAGGCGGTGAATGCCGCCCGCCGCGTACAACCAGTTGATCAACCCCTTGCGGTCGTCCTCGCCCGTCGCCTCGTCCGGCCCGCGGTTCATGTTCACTTCCACCCCGTTCACCCCCCCCTTCTCCTCTGCGGCCAGCACCAGAAGGGACAGGTGGAACGGTTTGTCCGGCCAACGGAACTCGAAGGCGAACTCGAAGTCGGCGTATTCGGCGTCGGAGATCAGGAACTGATCCCCGCCCGGCTTGAGTCTGCCCACCAGCACGCCGTCCTTCACCGACCAGTGATCGGTCTTGCCGTTCACCCCGTGCCAGCCGGCCAGGGAACGACCGTCGAACAGTGGGACCGGCTTGCCGGCCGGTTTGGTCGGTGTGGCGGCGGTCGTGGGGGTGACCGGCGGGGTCGGCTCCGGGTCGATGATCGTGACGCTCGAATAGAGCAGTTCGAGCACGAGAAGCACGATGAGCAGCAGGGCGATGGCCAAACCGCCCGCGACCACCCACGGCCACCGCCGCCGGCGTGCGGGAAGCACCGGCGTGCCGCCGGCGCTCGACGGGTGGGCCGGGCGCGGGGTCAGAAACACCCCGCTGTGCGAGGCGACCCCTTGCAGGATGGTGGCCAGTTCCCAGTCGACCGCGCGGGCCGACTCGGGGCGGTCGGCCGGGTCTTTCTCCAGCAGTCGGCGGATCAGGTCCGCGAGCGGCGGGGGAATGGTCGGGTTCAGTTCCTCGACTGGCGTCGGCGGGTCGGCGGAGAGCAGTCGGTCGCGCCACTCGTTCACCGTCGTCCCCGCAAACGGTGTGCGGCCGGTGGCCATGCGGTACAGCAGCACGCCGAAGCTGAACAGGTCGGTGGCGGCGGTGATGGCCACGCCCCGCACCTGCTCGGGGGCCATGTAGATTGGGGTGCCGACGGTGGAGTTGCCGTCTTCGCCCAGGTGGGCGGTGTGGGCCAGCCCGAAGTCGATCAGTTTCGCCCGCCCGTCGGCGGCCGACAGCACCACGTTGTCCGGCTTCACGTCGCGGTGGATCACCCCGGCGCGGTGGGCGGCGGCCAGCCCGCCGGCGATCTCGCGGGCGGTGTGCAGCAGTTGCAGCAGGGGCAGCGCGCCGTTCCGCAGGTGGGCTTCGAGCGTCTCGCCGGCCACCAGTTCCATCACCAGGAAGGGCTGACCGTCGTGCTGGCTGACGTGGTGAATGGTGACGACGTGCGGATTTGAAACGGCGGCAAGGGCGCGGGCTTCCCGCACGAACCGCTCGCGGGCGTCGGGGTCGGCCGCCCGATCCGGCCGCATCACTTTGACGGCCACCGACCGCACCAGCTCGGCGTCGAACGCCTCGTACACCTGCCCCATGCCGCCGCCGCCAACCACCCGGTCGATGCGATACCCGCCGAACACCATCCCGACGGTGAGCGGGGCGGGTGGCGGTGGAGTGGACCCGCCGACGACGGATTCGCCGTCCGTCGAGTGCAAGAGCGTGGCTGGTTCGAGGAAACTCATGTCGATCCTGAACATCCCGCAACAGTTCCTAACCTAGTACACAGGAACCGGACAGTCTGCCCCAACTTCCGACACTCTCAGCCGGAGTCGCCGATGGTCCGCTACACCCTGCTCATCCGTTACACCGAGATCGGCATCTCGCAGATTCAGAACACCGTCGCCCGCGCGTCCGTGTTCCGCCAGACGGCGGCGGCCATGGGTGTGACCGTCGATGCCCTCCTCTGGACCCTCGGCGAGTTCGACGGCGTCATTCAACTGTCCGCCACCGAAGAGTCCAGCGTCGTCGCCCTCGTCACCGAACTGGCCCGCCGCGGGTACGTCCGCACCCACCTGCTGCGGGCGTACACTGAGGACGAGTTCTCCGCCGTCCTCAAGCGGATGCCGTCCGCCCCCGTGGACCTCGACGTATGACCCGCCGCAGTTGGCCGATATTGTTCATGCTTCTGGCCGGGTGCGGTGGTACTCCGCAACCCCCTCCCGAACCTCGCACCCCCGAACCGGTTGCCATCGAAGCGGCCGGTTTGCACAACCTGTTTCGTGTCTCAGACCGCGTGTACAGCGGCAGTTCGCCGGACAGGGACACGGGCTTCGCGTCGCTCGAACGGCTCGGGGTGAAGACCGTCATCTCGGTGGACGGTGCCAAGCCGGACGTTGCCGCCGCCGAGAAGCACGGCCTGCGGTATGTTCACCTGCCGATCGGGTACAACGGGATCCCTTCCGAACGTGCGACCTTCCTCGCCAGGGCGGTTCGTGACCTCCCCGGCCCGGTGTACATCCACTGTCATCACGGCAAACATCGCGGGCCGGCGGCGTGTGCGGTGGTGCAACTGACCCTCGACCCGACCTGGACCCCCGCCCAGGCCGAACGCTGGTTGAATGTCGCGGGCACTGATCCCAAGTATAGCGGACTGGTCGGAATACCCCACACGCTTCGCCCGCCGACTGCCGCCGATTTGGACAACACTCCTGCGGATTTTCCGACAGTGTCGAAAACCGCCGACTTGGTCCGCCTGATGGTGGAAGTGGACGAGCGCTGGGACCATTTGAAAGCAGTGAAAACTGCGGGCTGGAAAACGCCGAAGGATCACCCCGACCTCGACCCGCCGCACGAGACAGTGTTGTTGACTGAGCTGTACCGCGAAGCGGCACGGCTGGACGGGTCCATGGCGAGAGGCAAAGAATTTATCGCGTTGTTGGGCGAAGGCGAATCGGCCGCACGGGAGTTGGAAGCGGCGTTGCGAGTCGGCAACGCGAAGGACGCGACCGCGGCGTTCAACCGGTCACAAGCGACATGCACGAAATGCCACGAGAAGTACCGCGACCTCAAATAGGCTCACAACGACGGATCGAGGCCGACGAACTCGCGAGCGATGGCTGTCATGGCCGTGGCGACGGCGGCCCGGAGGCGGTAGTGTGGAAGCATGTCGTAACCGTAGCTGTCATCAACAATGGCTTGTCGGAGAATGTCCCTGCGTTCCTTGGGTGTCAACGGTCGCGGGCCAAGGAAGTGTTTTGCGATTCTGTCTGGTTGTTCGTCGAACCCAATCACTCGGTGGAACACTTCGTTTCCCCAATCATGGGCGAACAGCACACACAGGGGTCCAATGGAATTCCCAATGGGAATCGTCAATCGCTCAGGCCGATGGTATCCCAGCGGTTCATCGGTTACGGCACACTGCCAAAAGGCCTGATAATCCTGTCGGGTGCGGTGTTCGATTCGAACCGCGAAACCCCGCATGAACGAGAACACTACGACGGAGCGTTTTCGCCAGCCGTCATCCGTCCAGGGCACCGCGAGCCGTAAATGTCGCCCCTTTCGGTTCCACTCGTACTCCTCTTGTTTGGGGAATTCAACCGCGAGTGTGTTCCCCAACAACCGCTGCCAGTTCTCGTCGAGCCACTCACCTTCCTTGGGAGTGATTGCCGTCTTCGCCTTCGATTTGCACCCGAGGCGGATGAACTCCACCCGTGCGGCGTCCGCATCCGACGTGCCGTGCTCCTCCAGCCAGTCGGCGAACACCAGCCGCGGCAAGTCGTCGTCCGGGTTGGCCAGGATGGCGGACAAGAGGGCGAGGCGCGGGTTCATGGGCAACTCCAATACGAACGACCCCACCCCCGGCGGCTGCGCCGCCGACCCCTCCCCAGCGGGGAGG
>JANNQE010000861.1:0-5263 GCA_031441625.1 Planctomycetia bacterium | reverse complement strand
CTCAGCAAAGTTTGGGTGCGAGCGTATGCAGCGTACCTACACGCTCAGCCACTCCCGAAAGAGGTGAGTTACCGACCGCGAGAAACCAAAACACCTGCAATTGCAGCGTAAACTCTGGGATCGGGGCAACGGCACCCGTCCCAGAAGCCGAACCTGAAATGCGTTTTACGGCAGCCAGAGTTAGAAGCAGTCATTCGGGACAATTGGAAGATGGATGAGCTGGCCCTGTCCGAATCTACTGACCTGTCCCCCAAAATCTGGTCCAGCGGAAGTGATAGTTGTTGGCTAGGATCGCGGCTTCCCACGGAGGGGAGGTCATGGCCAAGCGACGGACGGCGGCACAGATCCAGGCGGTCGTGGCGGCGGTCGAGCGGGACCGGGCGAAGGGGTTGGCGGTGGCCGACAGTTGCCGACGCCACGGCATCACCGAACAGAGCTACTACCGCTGGCGGCGGCACACCGCGGCCGACGCCGACGACGCGACCCGGCGGGTGAAGGAGTTGGGCACCGAGGTGGAGCGGCTCAAGCAACTCCTGGCCGAGGTCATGCTCGACAACCAGATGCTCCGCGAGGTGGCGAAACAAAAGTGGTGACCGGCGGCCAGCAGCGGGCGGCGGCGGATCACCTGCGGGACACGTTCGGGGTGTCCCAGCGCCGAGCGGCGAAGGCTCTCGGCCGGAGTCGCTCGACGGTGCGGTACCCACCGACCGCGCGGGGCGACGAGGCGGCGCTCGTGGCGGCCATCCGCCGGCTGGTGCGACGGCACCCGCGGTTCGGGCACCGGCGGATCCACGCGCGGCGGGAGACGACCGGCTGGCGGGTGAACCGCAAGCGGGTGCGGCGGCTGAGGATCGCCCTCGGTTGTCGGCCCCGCCGACGAAAGAAATCCCTGGCGAGGAGAGGATTCCCAGGCACCGGCGGGAACGCCTGCGTGGCCCGTCCGGCGACGGCCCGGAACGACGTGTGGACGTGCGACTTCATCCACGACCGCACGGTCTCGGGCGGTTCCCTCAAGTGGCTGAGCGTGGTGGACGAAGACACCCGCGAGTTGCTGGTGCTGCGGCCGGCGTCGGCGGTGACGGCGGCGGACGTGCGGCGGGTGCTGGCCCGGCTGGTCGGGTGGCGGGGTCGGCCGCGGGCGGTGCGGGGCGACAACGGCGGCGAGTTCGTGGGGGCAGCGGTGGCCGAGTGGCTGGGCGGTCGGGGCATCGAGGTGATGGCGGTGGCCCCGGCCAGCCCGTGGCAGAACGGGTCCGTGGAGTCGTTCCACGGCAAGTTGCGGGACGAGTTCCTGGACCGGTCGGTGTTCGCCGACGTGGCCGACGCGGCGGCCCAGGCGGCGTGGTTCCGACGGGAGTACAACACGGTCCGCCCGCACAGCGGGTTGGACGACCGAACCCCGCAGGCGTTCGCCGCGACGTGCGGTGCGGTGCGGCGGGGACGAGCACACCGGGCGGCACGCCGCCGCCCACACCGAAGTCCGCGTGATCAGCCCCGACTCTCATTTGGCGTGGACCAAACTTCGGGGTGCAGGTCATACCCCCGACCAGTTCACCGGCACGGGCATAGGGGCGGACGGGTTCCAGTACCAATTCCGTGTGGTACAGACGGCAGGAAAACGGCAAATCTATTTCGGGTACGGCGTGTTGGGGGCAAATGGAAACGTCACACACGATGGACATGACGGCGGTGGCGGGTGCCTGACGCATCATTGGTGAACCGAATGGGAGTGTGAACGGCGGGTCATCGCGGTGGCTGGAAGTGGTCAGCAATCCGGTCATCGGGAACGACCGCGAACTCCGCTCGAGCCGCCCTACAAGAACCTCAACTCTTCCACAGCTTGCGGTCGAGCGTGCGGTAGCCGATGGCTTCGGCGATGTGGTCGGCGGTCACGCGGGGGCTGTTCTCTAAATCCGCGATGGTGCGACTCACCCGCAAGATGCGGTCGTGGGCACGCGCGGATAACCCCAGGTCGTCCATCGCGGCGGCGATGAGCTGGCGGCCGTCGGCGTCGGGTTCGCAGTGCTCGCGGAGTTGCCGCGTGCCCATCCGCGCGTTCGTCATGCCGCCCCCGCCGACCTCTCACCACCTCTCCCGGTGGGGAATGGTCGGCGGGGTTGTCGGGCACCGTTTGTCTCTGTCATCTCCGCGGAGGCCGGCGGCCCTCGCTCGCGCGTCGGGCGAACGAATCGGCTACCTCGCGTCCAGCTTCACCCGCAGGTGGGCGATCTGCCGGAGGCGCACGTCGTCGGGGGCGTCGGCGCTGAAGGTGAGTGGCTCGCCGGTCACGCTCTCCAGCACCCGGAGCGCCAGGTGCCGCACCTCCAACTCGCGCCGCTCGAGCGCTTCGAGCAGCACCGGCACGGCGTCGCGGCCGCGGCTGGTCAGTTCGTGCCACGCGGCCGGCATAGTGTCGCGGTCCCGCAGTTGTTCTACCCACCGCCGCATCTTCTCGTGTTCGAGCATCTGCCCGGTTTGACCGCCGAACGACATCCGCACCGGGGCGGGCGTGACGGACGGCGGCGACGGCGCGACTCGCGTGGCGACGGCGAGCGGGGCGAGCGGCTGAGGCGGGCCGTTGGCCGAAGAGAGCGGAACGACCTCGTCCGATGTCAGCACCACCGGGGTACTCGTGCGGCTGGCGACCGGCGTGCGGGCGTAATTCATTTCGTCGTCGAACGTGCTGCCCAGGTAACCGTCGACGGCCAACTTGTTCCGCTTCAACTCCTCCGGCGTGCCGTGGGCCACCACCTTCCCGCCGATGATCAGGTACGCGCGGTCGGCGATCTTCAGCACCTCCCGCACGTCGTGGTCGGTCAGCAAAATGCCGATGCCCTGGTTGGCCAGCTCGCGGATGTTGTGGCGGATGTCCTCTTTGGTGAGCGGATCGACGGCGGCGAGCGGTTCGTCGAGCAGGATGAGGAGCGGTTCGCACACCAGAGAGCGGGCGATTTCCAGGCGACGTTTCTCCCCACCCGAGCAGCGGGCCGCGGGGTTGTTCCGCACTTCGAGCAGGTGGAACCGCTCGAGCGCCGCTTCGGTGCGGGCCTTCCGCTCCTGGCTGGTGAGTCGGCGGCCGAGGGTGCGGCTACGGGGCAGCGCTTCCAGAATCGCCAACAGGTTCTGTTCGACGGTCAGCTTGCGGAAGATGCTCGGCTCTTGCGACAGGTAGCCCATGCCGCGGCGTGCCCGCTTGAACATGGGCAGGGTGGTCACGTCGTTGTCCACGAACCGCACCCGCCCGCCGTTCGGCGTGATCTGCCCGGTCGTCATGCGGAAGCTGGTCGTCTTGCCCGCCCCGTTCGGCCCGAGCAGACCCACCACCTCGCCGGGGTTCACCTCGAACGACACCCCGTCCACCACCGTCCGCGGGCCGTACCACTTGACCAGATTCTGTGCTTCGAGCAACGGCATCCGCGATCCCCGTGGGTCTGCTGACAGTTTACCGACCGCGGCAAGGGTGCGCCATGGCTAGGGTGGGTCGCACTCGCCGAGAGCGACATCGGAACCGGCTCTCGGCGAGAGCCGGCCACCCTATTTACTCCCGTACACCGCGCGAATCCGCTGAATGAACGGCCGACTGGTCGCCTCGTGCTGGCGGAACACCTCGCGGCCGAGGGTGTACAGCTCCGTCGGCTCGGTCGCGACGACCGTCGCCACCCGCGGCTCGTCGGTGGCCAGCGCACGGTCGCCGAAATAGTCGCCGGCCGCCAGTTCCGCCACCTTTTTTTCTCCGAACCCGGCGTCCCGCATGATGTCCACTTTGCCGCGGCGGATGAGGTAAAACTTGCTCTCCTCCGTCACCGGGTCGCCCTGCCGCAGGATCACCCCGCCGGCGGCAAACTTGTGTACCTTCTTCGGGTTGGCGGCGAGCATGGTCGCCGGGATGGGGCTGGCCGGGTCGAGGCCGATGCACAGATCGTCTGCGATGGCCTGCTGCTGCTCGGGCAGCACGGCGGCGAAGTACGCGCACTTGCGGATGCCTTCGACCACGAACAGCCGCTCGGCCACCACCACGTTCGCCACGATCTTGCCCCGCTCCATGTGAACGATGCGGTCGGCCCGGTTCATGATGCGGGCGTCGTGCGTGACGATCAGACTCGTCGCCCCCTTCTCGGCACTCAGGTCGGGCAGCATGGCGGCCTGCTCGGGCGTCAGCCGGCCGACCTCGTCGTCGTGCTGGCCGGGCTTGCGGACCACCTTGTCGAGTTCTTCCGGACTGCGGGTGCGGGCCAGGTGTTGGAGGAGCGTGATGACGGCGGCCCCGCTGTTGGCGTCGAGTGCGGCGGTCGGCTCGTCGGCCAGGATCAGCTTCGGGCGGTTGACCAGCGCTCGTGCCACCGCCACCCGCTGCCGCTGCCCGCCGCTCAACCCGGCCGGCTTGTACCCCATCCGCTGCGCCAGCCCGAGGTACGTGAGCAGCGACGCGATGTCCTCGTCGCGGCCGCCGAAGAGCTGCTGGGCCATCCGCACGTTCTGCACCGCCCGCAGGCTGTCGAACAGGTTGTGCCGCTGGAAGATGAAGCCGATCATCCGCCGCACCTTCACCAGGCCGTCCTCGTTCAGCCCCTTCATCTTGCGGTAGTCGGCGGCGTGCCCGTCCCAGATTTCGATCTCGCCGGTTTGCAAGTCCCGCAGCCCGCCGATGAGCGTGAGGATGGTCGTCTTCCCGCTGCCGCTCGGCCCGGACATGATGACCAGTTCGCCCGGCATCACCTCCAGGTTGTTGTCGAACAGCACCTGCGTCTTGGCCTCGCCGGTGCCGAACGTATGGTTCACCCCGCGGACGCGGAGGAGCGGCTGGCCGGCGGGGGGTGGCTGGTACATCTGATTTCGATCCGAAGAGATTGAGCCGCACGATCTCGCACGAACCAAACACGATCCGAGAAGAACGGAGTTCTGTTTTCTATCCCGATGCTTCTTCTTTCTGATCGTGTGTTTTCTTCTGGGATCGTGCGGCAAATTTCACTTTCAAAACACGTCCGCCGGGTCCGCCCGCAGCAGGCCCACGAGCGCCACCAGCCCGGACACGCAACACATGCCGACCGTGGCCACGAACACCCACCCGATGCGGCTCGGGGTCATCCTCAGCGGCAGCCCTGTGGTGGCCGTCAGCAGTTCATACGCCGCCCACGACACCCCCAGCCCGACGGCGAACCCGACCACCGCCAGGATCAACGCCTCCTGGATCACCACCCACGCCAGGTACCCGTTCCCGTGCCCCATCGCCTTCAACGTGGCGTACTCGGGCAGGTGGTCGGTC
>JANNQE010000860.1:0-6473 GCA_031441625.1 Planctomycetia bacterium | reverse complement strand
ACGGTCCGCGACTCTTCTCGGCGGACGGCAAGCGGTTGCTCGGGGTTGCCAAAGAAGGTGAGCAGTACAAGATGTGGGAGTATGACGTGTCTGCAACGGTGCCGAAGGGGTTGAAGTTCCTGCCTCTCGGCAAGAATCAATTTGACGGGGATGTCCCCCACGAACTTCAGCACTCCGCCGACCGCACGACGCTCGTCGCCCGTAGCCACCGTGCCGAGCTGGTGGTGTTCGACTGGCCGGGGCCGGGCGAGCTGTCGATCCGGTGCGCCATTCGGGACGCCAAAGTTGGCCCGTACCGTGTGTCACCCGATGGGAAGACAGTGGCGGTGAACGTGAAGTCCGAGCGCACGGAGAAGCCGAAATCCTCGGTCATCGAACTCTGGGACGTGTCCGGTGCGGAGGCGAAACGGTTGTTCGACGCACCCAGCAAGATCGACAACGTGCTCTCCTCCTCGCCGCCGGAACTGAGCCACTGGCAAGACGGACGACCCACGTTCGACTTCGTGTCGGAAGGGGTGTTGTTGGTCATGCACGCCGACCAGAAAATGCGGGAGTGGTTCACTCAGCGGGACGGTCCAACTCTGTTTCAGACGTATCAACTGGTCGAGGGGAAAGTGCCGGTGGCGGATGTGACCGAACTCCGCGTGGACCCGAAGAGGGGTTCATTGGTCGTGCTCACCGCGGAGAAACTGTTCACCATCGAGCAATTCAAGAACCGACCCATATCAGTCGTTGCGGACACAATACCGATTACGGTGGCCTCGTGCCAGGCCGTCCCCCCTGGTGGGTTAGCGCGACTTGCCTCGCTGGAGTTCTCAGCGGACGGTCGCCGACTCCTGACCCGATGTAACGACCAGGGTGGCACGTTCACCCTTTGGGACGTGACGGCGGACGGGTTGAAGAAGTTGGTCGGGACCGACGCCATCGCCTTCGACCATTTTGGTATTTCGCCCGACGGCAAGACGTTTCTCGGCGGGTCGCCGGTCGGCTTGCAGCGGTACGAATTCGGCGGCCCAGCGCCGACGCCGAGTGCGCCGGAAGGCGTTGGACTCCATCACGTGTGGGATGACCTCCGGTACGGGTGGACCTTCGAGAACAAACGCTGGCACTACTTCCGCCCGCTCGCGCCCCCCCCGCAGAATCTCACCCCGTTCGACTTCCCCATGCCGCCGCTGATGGACCAGTCGTCCTCGGTGGCACTCAGTTGGCGGTTCAAGCAGGAGGACCAATCGGACTCAGAGTTGGAGTGGCGGGCGTGGGATCTATCCAAGACTCCGGCGGTAAAGGTCGTCACCGGCAGTTGGACGAAGAGCCGCCCGCTGCTGGTGTTCGCGGGAGGGAAGTACGTTCTGGCCGAAGGGGGCATCAACGGCGGTGATAGGGCGCGCTCGTTGGAACTGTGGACGCATCTGGCGAACAGTGGTGTCAGATACGTCCTCCCGGCCAAGGTGGAGCGAGACCTCTACTCCGACGCCGTTGCCGTCTCACACGACGGCAAGCTGCTCGCAACCGCCGGAGGTGCAATGTACCGAATTGAGAACGATCGACTCATTCCGCACAAGGATTTGCACATATTGTTGCCGATGTTGAGCGGTCCCCCGGCGTTCTCCCCGGACGGGACGAAGGTGGCGTTCGCCGGCCAAGTCAGCGTTTGGGACATCGCATCCGGGGAGAAGGAATACGAATGGCCGTTGGGCCTCACCGCACACAAGGTGCTGTTCGCCCCGGACGGCCGGCACCTGCTCACCGGCAATGCGAATGGCACTGCGTTCGTCCTACGTCTGCCGTAGCGATTCCCGGTTCTTGTGCGGCGTCACACGGCCGGACTCGTACTGCTAACCACCCACCAGAAATTCACACCCAGGTTCTTGCACGCTCAAGCGGGAGTCCGTAACCTCCACTCCATCCCCCTGTCCGCCGGCCACCAACACCCCGCCCCGAGGTGCCCCGTGCCCACTGACGCCGACCGCGAAGCCCACAACGCCCGGTTCGTCCAGCGCCTGCTCGCCCGCCGCAAGGACGCCCTCGACCGACACGCCGACGTGCTGCGGGTTAAAATCGGGCGGGAAGAGTCCCTGGGCGGGGCCGACCCGCTCGCCGGCCGGCCGGTGCTCGAAACCCTCCAGGACCCGGTGTTGGTGTCGGCCGCCACCCGCCGAGAGGTGCTGGAGACCATCGTCAACCGCGAGCGGCCGGTGCTGTTCGTACAGAACGACCGGTTCAACACCACCGGCGTGACCGCGCTCGGGGCGGAGGCGGAGGAGTTGGTCGGACGGATGCGGACGTCGGCCGGCGAACTGGTGCCCCTCCTGCCGCTCGTCGGCCGGTTCGACGTGACCAACTTCCCGAACACCGACTTCATCGGCACCGGCTGGTTCGTGGCCGACGACGTGGTGGTCACCAACCGGCACGTGGCCTCGCTGGTGGCCGAGCACGACGGGCGGGAGTTCGTCTTCCGCCGCGGGGTGGGCGGTCAGCCGATGACGGCAGCGGTGTGCAATGCGCACGAGTTCGACGACCCGGTGCCCCCCGCCGACCGGGTGTTCGCCGTGCGGAAGGTGCTGTACATCGCCCCGCCGGACGGGCCGGACATGGCGTTCGTGCGGGTGGCCCGGCCGGCCGGCGGGGCCGGCCCGCGGTTCATCCCCATCGCCCCGGCCGATGCCGCCGACAACGACCTGGTGTGCGTCGTCGGCTACCCCGCCCGCGCGCCCCGGTCGGTCATCCCCAACCAGCAGCTGATGAGCGACCTGTACCAGGGGCGGTTCGACGTGAAGCGGGCGGCCCCGGGGTTCAGCATGGGCACGGCCGGCCGGTCGGCCGAACACGACTGCACCACCCTGGGGGGCAACTCCGGGTCGGTGCTGCTCGACTTCCGCGGGCGGGCGGTCGGCCTGCACTTCGCCGGCCTGTACGAGCAGGCCAACTTCGCCGTCCCCGCCTCGGTGCTGCGTGACTTCATCGACCGCCGCCGGTGGGAGCCGGCGGTCATCGACCTCCCCCCAACCCCGCCGCCCGTTCCCGTCGAGACGCCCGCGCCCGCTCCCACCCTGCACGCCCCCGCGGGCGGGCACACGATCACCGTCACCATCCCGGTCACCATCACCATCGAGGTGGGTGCCCCGACGACGGCCCCGCACCCGCCGGGCGGCCCCCAGAGGGCGAACCCGCCGAAGGCGGTCGAAGTGGCGGCGGTCGAAGCCGCCCTCGTGCCATACTGGGACACCAAGCCGGAGGGGGTGGTGGCCGCCCGCGTCGGGTTCACCGCCGACGACCCGCCGCGGCCGTTCCTGGCGGCGTCGGTCGCCCCGGACCGGTGGGCGGGGCTACGGGACGGCGGGCCGGCCGAGTTCCACGGGGTGCCGGTGCGGTACCTGCCGGCCACGGTGGACGAGCAGATCGCCGCCCGCCCGGACCTGGAGGCGGTGTCGGCCATCTCGTACGACGACGACGCCCGCAAGGGGAAGAAGTTCTCGTTCGACCCGGTGGACGAGGAGATGGAGCTGCTCCTGCACGTCGGCCCGGAGTTCTCGTGGGACACCCTGAAGGGGTTCCTGGCCGGGGCGAAGAAGGAGCTGGTGGCGGCCATGTACGAGTTCCACGCCACCCACATCAAGGACGCCATCCAGGAGCGGCTGAAGGACGAGGTGGAGATGCAACTGGTGCTGGACAACACCACCTTCGGCGGCCACACCGACGAGGACGGGCGGTTCGACCCGGTGGCCGTGTTCAAAGGGTGGGCGGACTCGTTCGCGTTCGAGCGGGTGGTGGTGCCGGAGGGGGCGAGCGGCCTCATCGCCAACGCCTACCACATCAAGGTGACGGTGCGGGACCAGGACACCTTCTGGCTGTCGTCGGGCAACTGGAAAGCGGGGTCGAGCCAGCCGCAGATCTCCCAAGCCCAGCGGGACGCCGCCGCCACCACCGACCTGCCCGGCAACCGCGAGTGGCACGTGGTGGTGACCAACAAGACGCTCGCCGGGCGGTACCGCAACCACATCCTGCAAGACATGAAGCGGTCCCTCGCCCTCGGCGGCGGGGAGTTGCCGGCGAGCCGGCAGGATGAGTCGTTCCTCGACTTGCCGCTGCACGAGGCCGTCACCCTGGAGCGGAGGCCGGCAGCCCGCCTCATCCCGCCCAAGCCCCTCCGCAAGAAGGTGAAAGTCCGCCCGCTGCTCACCCCCGACCAGCAGGGCGGGGTCTTCTCGCACGCGGTGCTCGACCTCATCCGGTCGGCCCGCAAGAGCCTGCTCTTCCAGATCCCGTACATCGCCATGCCGTCCAACCCGCGGGCCGACCGCGGGTTCATCGACCAGTTGATCGCCGCACTGGTGGACAAGCTCAAGTCCCTGCCGGACGCGCGGGTGATCCTGCGGACGGGCGGGAGCAAGTTCTCCAGCCCAACGCACGCCGCCTGGTTCTTCAAGTCGAAGGGGGTGGACATCGACGGCCGCCTGCGGGCCATCGAGAACCACCACACCAAGGGGATGATCGTGGACGGCAAGCGGGTGCTCCTGGGCAGCCACAACTGGAGCCAGCCCGGGGTGAGTCTGAACCGCGACGCCTCGCTCCTGTTCGACGATGCCGAAGTGGCCTCCTACTATGCCGAGGCGTTCGAGGTGGACTGGGCGCGGAGCAACCCGGTGCGGCCGAAGAAGTTCGTCCGCGAGACCGTGGCCGGCCTGTCGGTCGCTGCCCCGGAGTTCCGCCAGGTGACGCTGTCCGACTGGCTGGCTGATGACTGAGGCAGCCCTGTTGTTCAGGAGCGGCCGGGGTGAACCTGGCCGCTCCTGATCGAGTAAATCCGCGACGTGAGACCGGCACGTCTTCCGAGGGGCGAAGATGGGCGTGGCGAGTCTGACCGGCAAGCAGCGGCGGCAGTTGCACAAGGCCATCACAGTGGCCTTCGACTACTCGTCGCTGGAACGGTGCGTGTCGTTCGAGATGAACGTGCGCCTCGACCAAATTGTTAGCGCCAAAGAGAATCTCAACACCCAAGTGAACCAGTTACTCGCCTGGGCGGAGCGGGAGACCCGGCTCCGGGAGTTGATCACCGCGCTGCGTAGCGGAAACGCAACCAACACGGAATTGATAGCCGCCGAACAGGACATCTTTGGCGGGAGCGAAGGCCTGCTAACAGTGACAGCGAGGCAAGCGCTGGCCGCCGTTGACAGGATGGTCGAGAGCCAACGCGAGAAGGACATCAAACTCCAGGCACTGCTCTTCAACAGACCGGGCCTGCCCTACGATGTGGGTGGACAGGACGATCGTTGGTGGCGGGCGAAGGCGGCGGTCGGGCGGGTGGAATCGCCGGACGGAACGCCATTGGCGACGGGCTTCCTCGTCGGCCCAGACTTGTTTTTGACCAACGACCACGTGCGGCGAGACGCCAGGTTCGACACCGACCCGAAAGCCGCCCGTATCCGCTTCGGGTACTCCCGCACGGGCGCGGCGGTAGGGTACGGCGATGTTGTCGGGTTGGCTGATCGATGGCAGATGGCATCCAGCCCAGCGAGCGAACTGGACTACTGCGTCGTGCGGCTTAACGCCGCCGTCGGCAATCGGTCGGTGGAACAGGGCGGCGACACCCGCAACCGCGGCTGGTTGGTGCCATCCCCGGACGCGGTGAAGGTGTCGGACATCATCACCGTTCTCGGTCACCCGACGGGGGAAGCGCTCATGCAGGCGGCCGGGGTGGTGACGGTCGCCGGCGCGGACGGGTGGCTGGACTACAGCGCCCACTCCCTACCAGGATCATCCGGGTCACCGGTGCTGAACACCCGGTTCGAGTTAGTCGGCCTGCACTCCCGCGCCGGGACGACGGAGACCAACCGCGGCGCGACCTTGACCGCGATCATCAAGCACCTAAGCGACACGAATCCCGCTGTCGGTGATCTTAACCTTCTCACGACCGACCCATTCCACCGATTGAAGTTGGTAGTGGCTCAAGTGACCGGCCCCAACTTCGCGACAGAGACGTTCAACGAGTTGCAGCCGAAAGGCGTCACCGCTGAAGTTGGCCAGGTTCTGGCCCTGCGTGAACCCAGCGCCGCCAAACAATGTCCAAAAGACTCTGAGCCGGCCGCCGAATCCTCTCCTGGAGGCGGTCTGTCGCTGCCAGAGTCAAAGGACAAGGGGGATGCGGTGGAGAATCCGACTGGGTTAAATGTCACTTCGCGGAAAGCACTCGGGCGGTTGCCGTGGTTGATCGGCGTCGGCCTCCTCGCGGGAATTGCACTGACATCCGGTATTTGGGTTGGGGTCAAATGGTTGAGCCCTGAGACCACAGGACAAGAACTTGCCGCCGAGAGAAAGAAGTGCGATGAGGCGGAGAACAAGTTGAAGTCCGTTAATCAACAACTTGCCGAAAAAAGCACGGCGCTCGATTCCGAGCAGAAGAAGTTCACTCAATCTGAGAAGGAACTGGTGTCGTGGCGGGTGGCTGCCGCGGGTGCCGTTGCCCCGATCCCCGA
>JANNQE010000859.1:0-6097 GCA_031441625.1 Planctomycetia bacterium | reverse complement strand
GGACCTCACTCCTATGCCACGACGCCGGCCCCTTCGGGGCGGTGGGGCTGTTGTTTCGCCTTCCCAGGGCTTCCGCCCTGGGCTACGAACGGCGGTCCCTTCGGGACGCAGGGCGGGCGAGACCCACGCCGCGAAGCGGCCGTCGGATGTAGCCCAGGGCGGAAGCCCTGGGAAGGCGAAACAACAGCCCCACCGCCCCGAAGGGGCCGGCGTCGTGGCATAGGAGTGAGGTCCCCTACCCATGGGCATCCGCGTCACCGAAGTCACTAAGAAATACAGCGCGTTCACCGCCCTGGACCGGGTGTCGGTGGACGTGCCGGAGGGGGCGCTACTCGCGCTGCTCGGGCCGAGCGGGAGCGGGAAGACGACGCTTCTGCGGGTGATCGCCGGGCTGGAACAACCAGACTCGGGGAGCGTGCGGCACTCGGACGCCGACGTGACCCGCCGGGCCGTCAAGGACCGCAACTTCGGCTTCGTGTTCCAGCACTACGCCCTGTTCAAGCACATGACGGTATTCGAGAACGTGGCCTTCGGCCTGCGAGTGCGGCACTGGAAGAACCCGGCCGTGACGGAGCGGGTGAAGGAGTTGTTGCACCTCGTGCGACTCGAAGCGCTGGCGGAACGCTACCCGGCGCAACTGAGCGGCGGGCAGCGGCAGCGGATCGCACTGGCCCGCGCGCTCGCCCCGCGGCCGGACGTGCTGCTTCTGGATGAACCGTTCGGCGCTCTCGACGCGCGGGTGCGGGCCGAGCTTCGTCAGTGGCTCCGGAAGCTGCACAACGAAGTCCCCGTCACCACCATCTTCGTCACGCACGATCAGGAAGAAGCCTTCGAGGTGGCCGACCGCGTGGTGGTGATGAACGCCGGGCGGATCGAACAGGACGGCACACCCGACGACGTGTTCGAGCACCCGGCGAACGAGTTCGTGATGGACTTCCTCGGGCAAGTCAACGTGTTCCACGGCCGCGTCCACAACGGCACGGCGACCATCGGCGGGTTGGAGATCGCCGTGCCCGGCTCGCGGGTGAGCGGCGACACCAAAGTGTTCGTCCGCCCCCACGAGTTGGATTTGCAGACCGCCCCGAACGGCACCCCCAGCCTGCCGGCGGTGGTGCTGCACGTCACGCCGGCCGGGTCGGTCACGCGGGTGCTGGTGAGCGTGGTGGCGAACGGCATGGAACTGACCGTCGAGCTGCCGCCTGACCGCTCCGCCGAGTTGAAACTGAAGAAGGGCGACACCGTATTCGTGGCCCCCCGCAAGGTCCGCGTCTTCGAGCTGGACTACGCCATTTGATGGAACCGCGACTGGCAGGGGGCGGCTGTCGGCCATCCGCAAGGGTGGCGGGCACCCGCCCCCTGCCAGTCGCGGTTCCATTTTCAACTTCCCCTCTTGCTATTCCACCAGTCCGCCGATAAGTTTACTGAGAATTAAACATAACTAACCGAGTAATGTAAGTCATGAAAAGATCCGCTCTCCCCGCACTCGCACTGATTTCGCTGATTTTCGTGGGCTGCGGCGGTGGTGAGTACCGCACTTCGACGCACACCGTCCGCGGCAAACTGACCGACGGTTTGAAGCCGGTGGCGCACGCTCAGGTGGTGTTTCACCCGGTCGGCGGGTCGGCGGAGACGCCCAAACCGCGGGGGAAGACCGACGCCAACGGCGAGTTCACACTGACCACCTACGACGGCAACGACGGCGCACCTGCCGGTCAGTACAAGGTAAGCGTGACGCAACTCCTCGCCGACCCGAAGAACCCCGACGCCGGCCCGACCAACCGCCTGCCGGCCAAGTACGAGAACCCGGATCAGTCCGGGTTGACCGCCACCGTGAACGCCGGGCCGACCGAACTGCAACCGTTCGTGGTCAAGAAGTGATTCTCGTTCCCCTCACCCCCAACCCCTCTCCCACAGCAGGGAGAGGGGGACAAAACCTGGTGTCCTTCCCATGCGTCGTTCCGCCTTCACGCTCATCGAACTGCTCGTCGTCATCGCCATCATCGCCATCCTCATCGGGCTGCTGCTGCCGGCCGTGCAGAAGGTTCGCGAGGCCGCCGCCCGCATGCAGTGCCAGAACAACCTGAAACAGCTCGGCCTCGGGTTGCACAATTACCACGGGGCGAACGAGTCGTTCCCGAGCAACATCCGCCCGGACGCGGTGAGCACCGTGCGGGTGCGGTGGGCCACCTACCTGCTGCCGTACATCGAGCAGGAGAACCTGTTCCGGCAGGTCAGCCTGACGACCAACTGGCACCTGCAGCCGGCGGCGTTCGGGCAGCGGCTGAAGGTTCTCGAGTGCCCGAGCGCCCCGAACGGCACGGTCATCGACGGCGCCCCGGACACGGGGTGGACGAACATCGTGGCCAACGGCGACTACGCCGGCTTCTACGGCGTGTCGCCGGAACTGGCGACGCTCGGTCTGGTGCCGGCGGCCTCGGCGAAAGTGGACAACGGGGCGATCAGCAAGACGGCCAAGCTGCGGTTCGCCGACTTCTCCGACGGAACGAGCAACACCCTGCACCTGACGGAGAGCGCCGGCCGCCCGCACCTGTACCGCAACGGCAAGCTGGTGCGGCAGGCGAACGGCAACGACCGCGTGAACGGCGGCGGCTGGTGCCGCCCGGCGAGCGAGCTGTTCGTGCTGCGGGGGGCGAGCGCGGACGGCACCACCTTCCCCGGCCCGAACGCCGTCAACGTGACCAACGGCGAGCCGCTCGGCACGTACCCGCACCCGTTCTACAATACTGATGGCACCGGCCACATCTACGCCTTCCACACGGGCGGGGCGAACGCCCTGTACGCCGACGGCAGCGTGCGGTTCCTGAAGACGAGTACCGGCATCGCGGTGCTGGCGGCGGCGATCACCCGCAACGGGGGCGAGGTGAACGGGAACGACTGAGTCGCCAGGATCAGAGGCCCGACCGTGAGGGGGGGCGCCCGAAGCTTCTGGCGCCCACCCGCACGGTCGGGCCGGTGTGAGTCCGCCGTCATATCCTGACCTCACAGTCCTGTTGGAGCCTCCCATGCCCCGCGGCAAAGCGTTCGACTCCGTCCTCGGCACCGTCGGCGACACCCCGATGGTGCGGATCAACAAGCTCATCCCGCCCGAGCACGCGACCGTGTTCGCCAAGTGCGAGTTCTTCCAGCCGCTGAACAGCGTGAAGGACCGCATCGGCGTGGCCATGATCGCCGCCGGCGAGCGGGACGGGCACGTGAACAAGGACACGCACATCATCGAGCCGACGAGCGGGAACACCGGCATCGCGCTGGCGTTCGTGTGCGCGGCGAAGGGGTACAAGCTGACCCTGACCATGCCCGAGAGCATGTCGCTGGAGCGGCGGGCGCTGCTACGGGCGATGGGCGCGAACCTGGTGCTGACGCCGGCCGCTGAGGGCATGCGCGGAGCAGTTGGGAAGGCGGAAGACATGGTGAAGGCGGAGCAGAACGCGTGGATGCCGGGGCAGTTCGACAACCCGGCCAACCCGGCCGTGCACGAGGCGACCACCGGCCCGGAGATCTGGGAAGACAGCGGGCACGACATCGACGCCATCGTGGCGGGCGTGGGCACCGGCGGCACCATCACCGGCGTCACGCGGTTCATCCGCAAGCACAACCCGCAGTTCAAGGCGTTCGCCGTCGAACCGGCCAACTCGCCGGTCATCGGCGGGGGGAAGCCGGGGCCGCACAAGATTCAGGGCATCGGGGCCGGGTTCGTGCCGAAGAACCTGGACACCAGCCTCATCACGGAAGTGATCACGGTGACGAACGACGAGGCATTCGACTGGGCCAAGCGGCTGGCCAAAGAGGAGGGGCTGATGGTGGGCATCAGCAGCGGGGCGAACGTGTGCGCCGCCGCGAAAGTGGCCGCCCGCCCGGAGATGAAAGGCAAGCGGATCGTCACCATCATGTGCAGCCTGGGCGAACGCTACCTGAGTACGCCGCTGTTCGACGGGCTGACGGGGTGAACGGCGACTTGGTGAACCGGCGGCGTGAGCCGCCTGGGTCTTCTCTCACCCAGGCGGCTCACGCCGCCGGTTCACCATGAATGGTGTCACACCGCCACCAACAGCTTCGCCTCCTCCTCCTGCTTCAGCTCCTCGATCAGCGGCCACAGGTCGTCCACCTCGTCGTGGAACAGGTTGCCGATGAGCACGTCGGTAATCAGCCCCTTCTTGTCCGGGTTGCGGCGGACCAGCTTGCCGAAGTTCAGCCCGACGTAGAACTCACACACCAGCCGCCGCATCCGGTCCATGCCGGTGGTGAACTCCTTCTCCCAACTCCGCAACATCTTCTCGCTCGTGTCGTCTGCCTTGATCGCCGCGTCGATGGCGTCGGCCGCCATGCTCCCGCCCTTGAGCGCGAGCAGCACCCCGCTGCTGTACAGCGGGTCGAGGAAGCCGAACGCATCCCCCACCAGGCACCAGCCGTTGCCGGCCGCCTTCGTCGCCCGGTAGCTGTACTCCTTTTGCGCGCGGAAGATGTCGCACCGGGTGGCGTTCTCGAGACGCGGTTGTAGGCCGGGGCAGCGGCTCACCTCCTCGAAGTACAGCTTCTCCAAATCCTTCGGACGGTCGGCGTTGAACAGGTAGTCGTGGTCGGCCACTACGCCCACGCTCAGGATGTCGTCGTGCAGGGGGATGTACCAGAACCACCCCTTGCGGCCGGTCGTGGACATGACCAGCGTCGCCCCGCCGTTCTTGCCGTCGTCGCGGTAAGCCCCCTTCCAGTACGTCCACACGGCCGCCTTCTTCAGTTGCTGGTCCCACTCGCGGAGGTTCAGGCGGTCGAGGATGAGCGACGACTGCCCGCTCGCGTCGACCACCACTTTGGCGTACACGACCTTCTCCGGTTCGCCCTCCGGCTTCACCCGCACGCCGACCGCCTTGTCGCCCTCGAACAGCACCTCCAGCACCCGCGCCCCTTCGTGCACGTTCACCCCGTGCTTGCGGGCGTTGGTCAGCATCAGGTGGTCGAACTCGCTCCGCCGCACTTGCCACGTCTGGCTCCGCTCGTGCTCGTCGTGCTGGTCGAAGTAGAACGGCTCGCTCATCTTGCCGTGCTCGGTGATGAACTGCACGCTGTACTTCTTGGTGAACCCGCTCCCCTTCATGTGGTCGAGCAGCCCCAGCCGTTCGATGATGTGGTAGGTGTACGGGATGAGCGACTCGCCGATGTGGAACCGCGGGAAGTGCTCCCGCTCGAACAGTTCGACCTTGTGCCCGTGCTGGGCGAGCAGCGTCGAGCAGGTCGAGCCGGACGGCCCGCCGCCGATGACGACGACGTCGGTGTGCGTTTCGGTCATGGGAAAGCTCCGTTAGGGTGGCCGGCTCTCGCCGAGAGCCGGGGTTGATGGCTCGGGTAGGATGCCGCTCTCGGCGAGAGCGGCCCACCCTATTTCCACTCGCTGCCGGCGTCTTCGTGCGGCCCTCTGGCCCGGTTCAGCAGCGTAATGAGCGTGTCGATCTCGGTCGCGCTCAAGTGGCCGAGTTGCGCCTCGTGGCACGCCCGCAGCGGGCCGGCGATCTCGTCGAGCAGTGACAGCCCGCTGTCAGTGATGCCGATGAGCACCGCCCGGCGGTCGGCCGTGCCGCGGGTGCGGGAGATCAGCCCGCGGGTTTCCAGCTTGTCCAGCATCCGCGTGATGTCCGGGGCACGGCACACCAACTTGGCCACCAGCCCGAGTGTCGGCACCGCCTCCGGGTGGGCGGCCCGCACCAGACGCATCACGTTGTATTGCTGGGCGGTCAGGCCCCACCTTTCAAAGAAATCGTCTTCGATCTCCCGCAGCCGGTCATAGGTCCGCCAGAGCGCGAGGTACGCTTCCTGCTCCGGACTGTCGAAGCGGCGAACGGCGGCACGGCGGCGGGCGGAAGTGGCCATGGTGGAACTATAGCCGTGCGGACGATAGCTGTCCAAACAAATACTCTGCGCAGACCTCACCCCCCCCGTCCCCCTCTCCCAGGGGAGAGGGGGTGTTCAAGACGGTGAAGTGGTCGGTGCTTTCGTGGAAAGCGAGGAACTTTCCAGATTGAACACCCCTACGAGTTACGCAGTTGGCCCCAGCGAGCCAGTTCTGACCGGAATCTGGATGCGTCGG
>JANNQE010000858.1:0-3154 GCA_031441625.1 Planctomycetia bacterium | reverse complement strand
CCCATGAGTCTGAACAAGACTCATGGGCCTCACGGCCCACGCTCAGTTCCGATCAGCAGCACTGCATCTCGAACACCGTGCGGTCGAACCGCCCGGCCTTCAGGTCGTCCGCCGAGATGCCGAAGTAGAGCATACCTGTGTCACCCCACATCCAGCCGGCTTGATGGTCACTGTCGATCGAGAGCAAGTGGCGATGGGACGGAGCGTTTCCCTTCTTGATGACCGACCATGCTTCGCCTTGTATCCAACGCGGGTTGCCGAGAAGAAGGTGGCCGAGATGGGTGTTACTCACCTCATTCCGGTAGGTGTCGCGGTGCTCGTCCAGGGTGAACTCGCGGGTTTCTGGCAACGCCAGGGTTTCGGTGAACGTCAGTCGGCACGGTTGAAATCGAGCGTCCGATCCCAACCCCACAGGCAAGTTGCGACGTTCTAGGTCGTCGGTATTGGGGAAGTGAAAGACTCGCCAGCCGCCGACATCGGATGAGGTGAACACGTCACCCGTGGTCGAGTAGAACACCGACAACAGACCCGTTCTGGGCAGTTCCGTCGCCGTCGCGCTGGCCGATAACCCAGTGAGTTCGAACTGGCCCAAGAAGGACAGAGGCTCGCTCAAATATTCTGGCCAGACGAATCCCGACGGAACGTCAGGCATGCCACCCAGCTTGCTCGCGCCGACGGAGAACTTGGAGTCGGCAATGGGTTCGCTCTTGAACCTCAGCGCTGGCACAGCATAAACGAGTAGTTCATCCGGCGTGATCGGCAGTTGGTGTTCGCGGGCCGCGTTCACCGCCGTGAAACCGATCAGATCGAGCCACGACTTCGATAACCCGTCCGCATCAGGCAGCTTCCCCCCGCTTCTCGCTGCGGTCGTGAACTCGCGCAGGAACACGCCTCGCGGGTCGCCGCGTTCCTCCAACCAGTCGGCGTACACCAGCCTCGGCAAATCATCGGTCAGGTTCGCCAGCACCGCGGACAGCATCGCCGCTTCGCCGGGCAGCACCGCCGCCGGGTCGGGGAACGGGTCGTGGGCCATGGGATTCCCAGCAGGGATAAGGGCTATGGGGTCGTCTGGACCGGCGAGCGGCGGCCGTGAGGCCGCTGTACCAACCCGAAACAGCGGCCTCACGGCCACCGCTCGCCCGATCCGTTGTTATTCACTCCGGCTGTTTCACCACCGCGTCCGTGATCGTGAACAGCAAGCGTTCGGGGTCGGTGCGATTCAGGCTCAGCTTCCCCGTCACGCTCATCAGGCCGGTGGCGAACGGCACCGCCTTCCCCCCGGCCGCCTCCACCTGCACGACCTGCATCGGCCCCGGCGAGTCGCAGAACCAGCACCCCACCGCGAACTCGGTGAGCAGGAAGTCCGTCACCTCGTCCGCCTTCTGCGGCTGCATGAACCCGTGGATCGTCACCGTCTTGCCGTCCAGGTCGGCCACATACGGCAGGAACGTGACGGCGAACTTCTTGCCCACTTCGGTCTCGTCGAGCGCCGCCCACGGCAGCGGGTTGGCCTTCACCGGGTCGATTTTCGGCAGACTGGCCACGTCGAACCGCCGCGGGAACAGCCGCTTCGACGCGAACTTCACCCCGGCGAACGGCTTCGTGTGGTCCTCGGTTTTCGCCAACTCGTCGGCCGCGGCCCGCACCACCCGCCGCCGCTCGCGTGCCGTTTCACCCTTGAACCCGAACTCGATCACCACCCCGTCGAACAGGTTCGCGGCGGTTCGCACGTCCCCGACGGCGTGCGTCACCTCGGCCAGTTGCCAAAGCACGCGGGGGTCGGTCGGCAGCCACGCGGCGAGTTGTTGCGTGAGGGCGAGCGCGTCAGCCGGCAGTTTCTTCAGGTCGAACAAGTCATCCAGCCCGTCGGCCCCCGGCTTCTCCTTCGCCCGCCCGCGGACCAGCTTCAAGTGTAGTTCCTCCGCCGCCTTCCTTTCCTCCGGGGCGAGTCGCACGGCTTCTTCCAGTGCCGCCGTCGCTTGCTCCAGATCACCCGCCAGTTGCCACGCGGTCCCCAGGTTCGACGCCAGCCGGAAGTGATCGGGGTTCTTCCGCACGGCCGGGCGGAGCACGCCGACGGCCCTCTCCGGCAGGCCCAACCGCACATACAGCGCTCCCAGGTCGGCCGCGTCGTCGGCGGTCAACTTCCCCTCTTTCGCCTTCGCTTCCAGCTTGAGCGCGGCGGTCAGGTAACGATCCCGCAGGGGCGTCGGCGTGCGGAACCCACCGCCCGTCGGGTTGGCCGCCAGCCGCAGCCCGCGGAGGTCGAGCAGGTAGCCCCGCCACTCGGCCGGCGTCGGGAGTTGCTCGTCGCCGGAGTAATGCACACCGGCGAACGCCGGGGAAGCGAGCAAGACAACGGCGAGTGCGAGGTAACGGTGCATGGGGAGATTCTACCCGACTACAATTTCCCGCACCCCCTTCCCCGGAGTTCTCCGCATGAACGCACGCCTGGCCCTGGCCGCCACGCTGCTGGCCGCCCCCTTCGCCGTCGCCGACGACTGGCCCCACTGGATGGGGCCGAAGCGGGACAACGTGTGGAACGAGACGGGCATCCTGGACAAGTTCCCGAAGGGCGGGCCGAAGAAGCTGTGGAGCTTCCCGGTGAACGGCGGGTACAGCGGGCCGGCGGTGGTCGGCGACAAGGTGTTCGTGACCGACTACGACAAGAAGACGGGCGAGACGGACGAGGGCAACTTCAACCGCAAGGAGACGACCGGCATCGAGCGGGTGGCGTGCGTGGACGCCAAGAGCGGCAAGATGGTGTGGGAGTACAAGTACGACGTGAAGTACGCCATCAGCTACCCGGGCGGCCCGCGGTGTACGCCAACGGTGGAAGGCGACTTCGTGTACACCCTCGGGGCCGAAGGGCACCTGGCCTGCCTGAAGGTGAAGGACGGGAGCAAGGTGTGGGCGAAGGAACTGAAGGCCGAGTATAAGACGAAGTCCCCGCTGTGGGGGTACGCCGCCCACCCGCTCGTCGACGGGGACAAGCTGATCACCCTCGCCGGCGGCGAGGGCAGCCATGTCGTGGCTCTGAACAAGACGACGGGCAAGGAGCTGTGGAAGGCGGAGACCGAACTCGACCCGAACGGGTTCGGATATGTGCCGCCGAGCATCATCGAGGCGGGCGGCAAGCGGCAGTTGCTGCTGG
>JANNQE010000857.1:0-2406 GCA_031441625.1 Planctomycetia bacterium | reverse complement strand
CCGAGGGCACATGAGGGCACGAGAGAAAATCACAGTGAGTCGGAGTACGAACACCTCCAATCCTCCCTGCCTTCCTCTTGTGCTCTCTTGTGCCCTCGGCGGTGAACTTCTTTCTGCCACAGTGGTGAGAATAGCTTCCGCGACCTCTTCCGGCGACCGACTCGCATCCACGACCGCGTGAGCGGTGGCCGCGTACAGCGGTTCGCGGACGGCCAGCAGCCCCTTCACTTCGTCCAGTCCGCCGCCGGCGAGGTTCGGCCGACGTGCCGCCGTCGTCGGGTCGAAGCTGATGCGATTCCACAGCAGTTCGGCCGGCGCGTTCAACCAGACCACGGTCCCGGTGGTCCGCACCACCTCACGATTCTCGGCCCGCAGGATCACCCCGCCGCCGGTGGCGATCACCGCCGGACTGCCCCCCGCCAACTTCCGCAGCGTCGCCGACTCGCGGTCGCGGAACCCGCCCTCGCCTTCGGCGGCGAAGATGTCGCGGATGCTCATCCCGGCATCGGCTTCGAGCACGGTGTCGGCGTCGAAGAACGGCCGTCCGAGGCGTGCGGCGACGACCGCCCCGACGGACGACTTGCCGGACCCGCGAGCGCCGATGAGATAAAGGTGGGGCATCCGTCGAATCGAGAGAGCCAGTGAAGGCGGAGTATTGTGTGGGATTCGCAAATCCACTGCAAACAGCATACCTAGCGTCGGTTGCGCCGTTCGGACAGGTTCAATCCCGCCGCGGCTTCTTGATCCTCCGACGCTGAATCATACTGTAAAAGGAGTTAGATGAAGAGCCGTCCTCTGCCCATCGGTCCCGACGAGCCGCCGCCCGCTCCCCGCGAGCTCCACGAGGTGCAACAGAATGTCAGCGTTGAAGATGCGGCGGATCGACCTCAAGGCTTCGGACGGCAAAAAGCAACTCGCCAAACTCCGCGAACAGCTCCGCCACGACGCCGACACCGCCAGCCCCGCGACCAAGAAGTTGTCGCAGGCGGTCTTCGGCGCGGCCCTGTCCCCGTCCGAGGCGGTCGCCCGCATCTGCAACGACGTGAAGACGAAAGGTCTCGAAGCGGTACTGAAGTACACCGAGGCGTTCGACAAGGTGAAGATGAAGCCGGACCAGTTGCGGGTGCCGCTCGCCGAACTGGAGGCCGCCCACAAGGCCGCCGACCCCGAGTACCTGGAGACCATCCGCAACGTGCGGTACAGGATCGACTCGTTCCAGAGCGGGCTGCTGCAACGCGACGCCGAACTGAAGGTGAGCGGCAGTTACGAACTGCAAGTGCGATACCGCCCGCTCAACCGCGTCGGGGTGTACTGCCCCGGCGGGGCGGCGGCGTACCCGTCCACGCTCCTCATGACCGTCTGCCCGGCGCAATCGGCGGGCGTCGAGAGCATCGCCGTGGTGATGCCGCCGAAGCCGACCGGCGCGTACAACCAGGACATGCTCGCCACCTGCTTCGAGCTGGGGGTGACGGAGGTGTACCGCGTGGGCGGGGCGCAGGCCGTGGCGGCGATGGCCTACGGCGTGCAGGGGTTGCCGGCGGTGGACATGATCGTCGGGCCCGGCAACCAGTACATCGCGCTGGCCAAGAAGTTCGTGTACGGGCAAGTGGGCATCGACTGCCTCGCCGGGCAGAGTGAGGTGATCGTGGCCGCGGACGACTCGTCGCACCCGCACTACGTGGCCCTCGACCTGATCGCCCAGGCCGAGCACTCGCCCGGCTCGTCCATCCTGGTGACGTGGTACGAACCGCTGCTCGACGAAGTGACCGCCGCGCTGGAGAAGCGGCTGGCCAAGCTCGGCCGCGGCGACCTGGCCCGCGACTGCCTGGAACGCCTCGGCGCGATGATCCTGTGTGCCGACAAGCACGAGGCCATTGACGTCATCAACGACCTCGCCCCGGAGCACCTGCACCTGCAAATCCGGGACATCGACGCCTTCGCCGACGAGATCGAGAACGCCGGTGCCATCTTCATGGGGCCGTTCACCCCGGTGGCCATCGGCGACTACGCGGCCGGCCCCAGCCACGTGCTCCCCACCGGCGGCACGGCACGGTTCAGCAGCGGGCTGAGCGCCAACGACTTCCGCAAGCGGACGAGCGTGATGCGGTTCACCCGTAGCGGGATGAAGGACATCGCCCCGGACGTAATCATGCTGGCGAACAAGGAAGGGCTGGTCGGGCACGCGGCGAGCATCGAGACGCGAGCCAACGACAACGGCCCGGCCGCCCGCCCGAAGCCGAAACCCGAACGCGCCGGCACCACCCCGGCCCCGCTCAAGAAATGACCTCCCTGGAACCGTGAAAGCAGTGAACCGGGGGGGCAAAATCACCCGGTCGCGGCGGTAAACGTTACAGTCCCAAACCGGACACAACCCTTCGCCCCAAAAAACGCCAAAAGTCCGGCTAC
>JANNQE010000856.1:0-6204 GCA_031441625.1 Planctomycetia bacterium | reverse complement strand
ACCCAGGCGGCTCACGCCGCCGATTCACCCGACCCAGGAGCCACACCCAATGCCCGCCCTGCCCATCCGCCGCGTGGTGTTGTACAAGCACGGGGTCGGCCACTTCGAGCGCGAAGGCACCGTGACCGGCTCGCAGAGCGTGTCGCTCACGTTCAAGCAACGGGAGGTGAGCGACGTGTTGAAGTCGATCACCATCCTCGACCGCAACGGCGGGGTGGTGTCGGCGGTCGGGTACGAGAGCACCACGCCGGTGGAACAGCTCCTCGCCGAGATCGCGCTGAGCATTCCCGACGAGGGCAGTTTGGTCGGGCTGCTCCCGCAATTAAAGGGGGCAAAGGTGTCGGTGACGCCGACCGGAGCGACCTCCCCCGAGTACGGCGTGCTGCTCGGCATCGACTCCGTGGACACCGCCACGCCCGCCGGCAACACTCGACAATTTCGTCTGAGCGTGCTGGCCGACGGCGGCGGGATGAAGACGTTCGACCTGTTCGACGTGGAAGTGACGCTGCTCGACGAGGGCATCAAGCGCGACCTCGACTTCTACCTCAAGACGCAGCTCGCCGCGAAGAAGAAGGACGCCTGCACCTTCACCCTGCTGGCCGAGGGCGAGGGCGAGCGCACCCTGGCCGTGAGCTACCTGCTTGAAGCCCCGGTCTGGAAAGCGACCTACCGCATCCTGTTGAACGAGGAGGGCCAGAAAGACCCGCTCGTGCAAGGCTGGGCGGTGGTGGACAACACGTCCGACGAGGACTGGGAAGACGTGTGCCTGACGCTCGTGGCCGGGCTACCGGTGTCGTTCGTTCACGACCTGTACACCCCGCGGTTCATCAAGCGGCCGGTGGTGGAGGTGCGGGAGACAACGGGCGTGTTGCCGCCGACGGTGGAAGCGGGGTTTGACTCGATGATGATGGAATCCGAATCCGCGCCAATGATGGCGAGAGCCGCCGAACCACCGCGGCCCGGGGCGGCGATGAAGAGAAAACGGGGCGAGTTCATCGGTGGGTCATCCGCGCCACAATCTGCCGTTTCTTCCGTCCAAACACAAACCCGCGAGCGGCATGTGGGCGACCTGTTCGAGTACGCCATCGAGCGGCCGGTGACGGTGCGGCGGAATCAGTCCGCGCTCGTACCCATCGTGCTCAAGCCATTCACGGGCAAGCCGGTGCTGCTGTACCAGAAGCACGCCCGGCCGGAGAACCCGATTCGCTGCGTCGAGTTCGAGAACACCACGGGCCTCACGCTCGAAGGCGGGCCGGTGACGGTGCTGGACAGCGGCAGCTACGCCGGCGAGGCGATGCTCGATACGCTGAAGCCGAAGGAGCAGCGGCTGATCGGCTACGCCGTCGAACTGGCCGTGCGGGTGACGGACAAGATCGACACCCGCGGCACGCCGGTCACGCGGGTGGTGATCGCCAACGGCACCCTCACCACCCACTACGGGCAGGTGCAGAAGACGACGTACACGTTCGCCAGCAAGTCGGACGCCGATCAGACTGTGTACCTCGATCACCCGCGGCCGGCCGAATGGGACCTCGCCGACACCCCGCCCCCGCACGAAGTGACCGACAACTACTGGCGGTTCAAGTTCCCCCTGCCGCCGAACACGCAGACGAAATTCGTGGCCAAGTGCCAGCGGACGTTCAGCCAGACCGTCGGCCTGATCGACACCACCGCGCCGCAGTTGAAGACGTGGGTGACGGGCAAATTCTTCGACGAGCCGACGCAGAAGGCGATCCAGGCGGCGCTCGCCACCCGCGTGACGGTGGCCCAGTTCGAAGAGTCGATCACGCGGCTGGAACAGGAGCGGGCGAAGCTGCACGCCGAGCAGGGCCGCATCCGCGAGAACCTGACCACGCTGGGCGACCGGGCGAGCGAGAAAGACCTGCGGGAGCGGTACGTTCGCACTCTGAGCAATCAGGAAGACCGGCTGGAAGCCGTCGAGAAGGAGCGGGCGACCGCCGTGACCGCCCGCGACACCGCCCGCCACGAGTTGCACGCCGCCGTGAACGCCGTGCGGCTGGATCGCGCGGTGGGAGGCTGAGTCGGGTAGAATCCTAGCATCCCTGTCACCCGTCCTACGGACACCCCGCCATGTCTCAGGCCATCGCCGACCCGGCCGAACTGCGGCGGTTCGCCACCACCGTCAAGCGGTTCAACGGCGAACTCCAGACGAACCTGAACGCCGTCCACGGCCAGTTGCTCGCCCTCGCCGAATCCTGGCGGGACCAGGAGCACGACAAGTTCCGCGAGGAGTTCGAGCTACGGATGAAGGAGTTGGAGCGGTTCGTCGAGGTGTGCGGCGAGTACGTGCCGTTCCTGCTGCGGAAGGCCGAGCGGATCGAAGAGTACCTCTCCCAACGGTGACGCATGGCCGCCGACGTGCACGATCTCGAAGCGTTACGGGAGTGGCTGGCCGCCCTCGCCACCTATCGCGCCGACGCGAACGAGGCGCTCACCGCCCTGCGGGTGGACATCAACCGCGGCGTCGAGTGGGTGAACGAGCAGTACCACTTGTGGCAGCGGTCGATCCGCAAGTTCGACGACGCGGTGGTGCAGGCGAAGGCCGATTTGTCCGCGAAGAAGTTCCCCGACATGAACGGCCGGATGCCGGACAGCACGGTGGAAGAGCGGAACTTGCGGCGGGCGGTGGCACGCCTCGAACACGCTCAGGGGCAAGTGGAGACCTGCCGCAAGTGGAAGACCACGCTGCCGAAGCTGGTGGACGAAATCTTTCACGGGCCGGCGCAACGGCTGGCGAACCTGCTCGACACGGACGTTCCCCGCGGGGCGGCCGTGCTCGACCGGCGGATTGAAGCGCTCGAGCGTTACGCAGAATTGAGGACGGACTACTCGGCGTCCGGCTCGGTTTCCCCGCCGCCACCACCCGCGGAGCCAACGTCATGACCTTCAGCGGCGCACGCGGCAAACTGGACGACGCCCGGCAGACGGCCGCCGCCCGTTGGGACGCCGCCGGCGAGGAGTGGAGCGACCTGACCCGCCGCGAGCACGAGGCCGAGGTGGTCGCCCCGCTGAACGACGCCGTAAGCGACCTGTTGCGGGCGGTAGACCGCCTGGCGGTCGAGTTCATGCGGGCACGCCGCGAGTGCGACTTCGACCCGATCAATTAGGGTGGCCCGCTCTCGCCGAGAGCGGGTGCCCGATTCCCGCTCCCGGCGAGAGCGGACCACCCTAGCCGAGTGTTCCATGTCCGACCGCTCGTTGTTCGACCGCCAGCAGGACGCGCTCGGCCGGTTACAGAAGCTGGTGCGGGATCGGGCCGCCGCCGAGCGGGACATCGCCGAAGCGCACCAGTCGGCCATCGACGCCGCCGAGCGGGAAGTGACTCGCGGGCGCAAGGCGAACGCTGCCGCCCGCAAGAAGGGCGAAGACGAATTGACTGCCGAACGGGATCAGACCGTTCAGGCCACGTCGCTGCAATTCGCCAAACAGTTCGCCGACGTGGAGAAGAACACCGCCGACGCGAAGAAGCGGACGGAGGACCAGCACAAGCTGGTCGAAGACAAGTTGAAGTCGGAGTACAACGACCGCAAGTGGACGCTCGACTCGCTGCTCGAAGCCGGGGAGAAGGAGGCGACCGACCGCAAGGCCGACCTGGACCGCGTGGTCAAAGCCGCTGCCGAGCAGATCGCCGACAAGTGGGAGAAGGCCGAGCCGCTGCTGAACGACGTTCACGTCACCCGCGAACAGGTGGAATTTCCGCCCGACCGCCTGCCCCCGTTCGCCACGACCGACCACGAAGGCAAGCTGGAAAAGAGCCTCGAGGACGCCGACGCCGCGTTCGACAAACTGGCCGCCGTCAAGTTGCCCAAGCTGACCGGTGTGGTCGGCACGATGGCTTGCGTGTTCTTCGCCGGTGGGCTGTCGCTCGTCGCCGCACTACTGGTGAACGTGGAGTTGATCTGGGCGGTGGTGATCGGCGTGGCCGGCGGGCTGGTCGGCGGGCTGCTCCTCCGCCAACTGCTCTACTGGCTGGCCAAGAAGCAGGTGAAGGACCGCGGGTCGGCGCTCGGCGTGTACCTGTCGGAAGCGGCGCGGGCGAACGAAGGGTTACGTCAGCACGCCAGCCAAGAACTCGTGGCCGCCATCACCGCCGTGCGGAAGAAGCACGCCGAGGACAAGAAGGTGGCCGACGACACCTTCCGCCCGCGGATTCAGGCCGTGGTGAAGCAGTGCGTGACGGTGGTGGCGAAGCTGGACATGGACGCCCGCGAGAAGCGGCGGGATTTGCAAACCGAGCGGACGGAGAAGCAAGACTCACACGCCGAAGCGTTCGACCGCCGGGCCGCCGACATCGCCCTTACGTCCGACGCGGACCTGGCCGAGATTGAAGGCCGCTACCAGTCCAAGCGCGACGACGCCGAGGCCACTCGCACCCGCACCTGGGACGCGGCGACCGCGGCGTGGTTCGACGGGCTGGCTGCGGTGAAAGGCGAATGCAACGACTGGACCGCCGAAGACGAACGGCACTTCCACCCGTGGGCCGGGCTGAAGGACGGCTCAGCCCCGCTCGCCACGACCGTCCCACACGGCGTGCGGTTCGGCGACTACAAGGTGGAGCAATACGCCCTGCCGGATGGCCGCAGTGCCGACGAGCGGCTCGTACCCACGGAACCCATCGACACCACCGTGCCGGCGTTCCTCCCCTTCCCCGACCGCTCGGCCGTGCTGCTGAAAGCCCGCGACGAGGGGCGGGTGGCGACCGTGCAAACGCTGCAAGCGATGATGCTGCGGTTCGTCACCGGCCTGCCGCCGGGGAAGGTGCGGTTCACCATCATCGACCCGGTCGGGCTGGGCGAGAACTTCGCCGCGTTCATGCACCTGGCCGACGCCGACCCGATGCTGGTGAGCGACCGCATCTGGACCGAGCCGAGCCACATCGAGACGAAGCTGAGCGACCTGACCGAGCACATGGAGAACGTGATTCAGAAGTACCTGCGGAACCAGTACAAATCGATTGAAGAGTACAACCGGGCGGCGGGCGAGGTGGCCGAGCCTTACCGCGTGCTGGTGATCGCCAACTTCCCGACCAACTTCACCGCCGACGCGGCAAAGCGCCTCGTGAGCGTGATGAGCAGCGGGCCGGCGTGCGGCGTGTGTACGCTCGTGGGCGTGGACACCGCCGCCCCGGTGCCCCGCGACTTCCGCCTCGCCGACCTGGAGCAAGTGGCGTTCAACTTGGTCTGGAAGGACGGTCAGTTCACCGCGAAGCACCCGGCGTTCGCCCCCTTCCCGCTGACGCTGGATCAACCGCCGAGTTCGTCCGAAGTGGCCGCCATTGTCAAGCGGGTGGGCACGGCCAGCCTGCACGCGGCGCGGGTGGAGGTGCCGTTCAGCTACATCGCCCCGCCGCCAGAAATGGTGTGGAAGGGCAGCAGCAAGAGCGGGTTCGAGGTGCCCATCGGCCGGGCCGGGGCGACCCGCCGGCAGGTGCTCGCGCTCGGCCGCGGCACCGCCCAGCACGCACTGGTGGCCGGCAAAACGGGGTCCGGGAAATCGACCCTGCTGCACGCGATGATCACGAACCTGTGCATGATTTACAGCCCCGACGAGGCCGAGCTGTACCTGATCGACTTCAAGAAGGGGGTCGAGTTCAAGATGTACGCGGCGATCCCGCTGCCGCACGCGAAGGTCGTCGCCATCGAGAGCGAGCGGGAGTTCGGCCTGAGCGTGCTGCAACGGCTCGACCGCATCTTGAGTGAACGCGGCGACCTGTTCCGCCGCACGGGGGTGAACGACCTGTCCGGCTTCCGCGATGCGAAGCCGGGTGATAAGATGCCCCGCATCATGCTGGTGGTCGACGAGTTCCAGGAGTTCTTCACCGAGGAAGACAAGCTGTCGCAAGAGGCCGCGCTGCTGCTCGACCGGCTGGTGCGGCAGGGGCGGGCGTTCGGCGTGCACGTGCTGCTCGGGAGCCAGACCCTGGGTGGCGCGTTCAGCCTCGCCCGCAGCACCATCGACCAGATGGCCGTCCGCATCGCGCTCCAGTGCAGCGAGACCGACGCCCAACTGATTCTGAGCAAGGAGAACACGGCCGCCCGCCTGCTCACCCGCCCCGGTGAAGCGATCTACAACGACGCCAACGGGTTGCTCGAAGGGAACGATCCTTTCCAAGTGGTGTGGCTTGACGAAGGCCACCGCGAACAGATCATCTCCGAACTGCGGGAACGCGCCCCCAACCGCCCG
>JANNQE010000855.1:0-36047 GCA_031441625.1 Planctomycetia bacterium | reverse complement strand
CCTCGTGCTGCCCGGCGGCCGCCATCCCCCGGATCAGCTCGGCGCGGTCGATCCGGTCGGCCACGCCGAGGTCGTTGGCCCACCGGGCGGCGGCCTCGTGCTGCCCGGCGGCCGCCATCTCCCGGACAAGGTCCGCCGGCGGGAACCGGTCCGCCAGCCCGAACTCCCGCACCCACCGGGCTGCGGACCGGTAGTCTCCGGTCCGGATCGCTTCGCGGACGGCGTCTTCGGGGGAACACGGGTCGGGGAGCCCGGACCTGCGGGCCCAGAGGACGGCGGCCCCATAATGCTCTGCCTCCATCATCCCCTGGATCAGCGGGGCGGCAGGGACCAGCGCCGTCAGTCCGAAGGCACTCGCCCACCGGGCGGCGGCCTCGTGCTGCCCGGCGGCCGCCATCCCCCGGATCAGCTCGGCGCGGTCGATCCGGTCGGCCACGCCGAGGTCGTTGGCCCACCGGGCGGCGGCCTCGTGCTGCCCGGCGGCCGCCATCCCCCGGACAAGGTCCGCCGGCGGGAACCGGTCCGCCAGCCCAAACTCCCGCACCCACAGGGCCGCTGGCCCGAACTCCCCGGCGCCGATCATCCCCTGAACGAGGTGGGCCAGAACCTCGGGGTCGGTCAGACCAACCTCCTTCATCCAGTTGGCCGCGCTGGCCTCCCCCTTCGCCCCGATCAGCTCTCGAATCAGGATGAGCATCAGGGGCGGGTCGGCCAGCCCGAAACCCTTGATCCACCGGGCGGCAGCTCCCCACGCCTCCGCCGTGATGATCTCCCGGGCGAGGGCGCTCAGCAAGGGGGGGTCGGTGATGCGGAACTGTCCGACCCAGTGCGCCGCCGCCGCGAACTCCCTCACGCGCAGCATTCCGCGGATCAGGTTCTGCGGGGGGAACTGGTCGGCCAGCCGGAACTCGTAAACCCATTGTGCGGCGATGACGTACTGGTCGGCACCGATCAACCCCGCGATCAGCTCTGCCGGGGGAACGAGGTCGGTCAGCCCGAACTCCTTCACCCACCGGGTGGCCATCTCGTACCGGCCCGCCGAAACGGCGTCCAGGATCAGTCGTGCGCCGAGTGCGGGGTCCCGGAGGCCGAACTCTCGGATACACTGGACTGCTCCCTTGAACTGGCCCGCCAGCAGCATCCGTTTAACGAGGTCTTCGGGAGCGAATCGGTCGGCCAGCCCGAATTCCTTCACCCAGGCGACCGCGTCGCCCTCGCGGTTGTTCCTCAGAAGATCCTCGACCACGGCCTGGGGTCGGAAGCGGTCGGTCAGCCCGAACTCCCGCACCCACCGGGCGGCACCGCCGAACTGTTTGGCCCCGAGCATCTCCTCGACGATCTCTTCAAGGAGGAAGTGGTCCGCCAAGGCGAACTCCTTCGCCCATCGGGCGGCGGC
Source organism: Planctomycetia bacterium (assembly GCA_031441625.1). GTDB lineage: Bacteria > Planctomycetota > Planctomycetia > Gemmatales > Gemmataceae > JALHQU01. The sequence goes on along the minus strand of JANNQE010000855.1, from coordinate 34,651 downwards.
CTCGAATTGCCTTGCGACGAGCATGCGCCAGACCAGCCGGTCCGGCGGGAAGTGCCCGGCGAGCGAGCACTCCTTCACCCAGTGTGCGGCGGCCTCGAAACGTCGTGCCCGGACCATCTGCCCAACGAGATCGACGAGGGCGAACCGTTCCGTCAGGCGGAATGCAGCGACGCAGCGGGCGGCCCAGTTCAGCTTCCGCACGTCCATCAGCTCCTGTACGAGGGCCGCCAACCTCTCGCGGGCGACCTGGTGGTCCAGGCCGAGCGCCAGGATCAGCTTCGCCCGGATGGCCGGCCCGACCCTCTGGCGCTCCCACGTGTCCAGCAACTGCACGGCCGCTTCGCGGTGCCGAGGGGTGACCGGGAACTCTTGACCTTCGGCCACCTGCAGCAGCCGAAAGGCCGTTTTTGTCGGGTCGAGTTGGGCCAAACATCCCAAGAGCAGTCCGGTCGGGTCCTCCGCGTGGGCGAACGCGTCCTCCACCTCGCCCGGGCGGATGCCGTGCTTCTGGAGGTGTCCAGCTACCAAGCCCGGGTCGCCGAGGATCCCCAGGGCTTGCAGTGAGCGGTGCCTGTCGGCCCCTCCCAGGGTCTGAGCGGCCGCCACGACGCGCTCGACCTCCAACCGGTCCGGTGTCACTTGGCTGACGGCGCAACTGGCCGCGACGGCGGGGTTCTCCGCCACCAACATGGTGAAGAGGTCCCCGCGCTCCTCCAGCAGCCCGTAAAGGAGGGTGATCGGCTCCTGCCAGCGGGCCTCACGGGCGAGGGGATGTACGGTTTCCGGCCGGGCCCGGTACCGGTCTTCGAGCGCCCTCGCGGCGAAATACTCTTGGTACAGCTCGTGCGCGAAGGAGATGTCGTTTCCGCTCGCTTGCAGCAGGTTGTTGTCCGACACCTCGGACAAGAACGCTCCGGAATCGAGGTGTAAGCCCCAGTCGTCGCACTTCCCCTTCACGATCCGCAGGAAGTCGGCTTGGGGAAATGCCACCTGGCCCGCCGCCCGAGTCTGGTAAGCGACCTCGGCCAGGAGTCGGACCTTCAGGTGCGGATCGGTCTGTCGTCCCTTACGGGACTCGCGGTCGAGGATCCACTGGACGAACAGGCGCATTAACTGGCCGCGGTTCGCCGGCAACTGACCCCCGGCCTGTTCCCCCACCCGCAGCATCATCCACAGCATCAAGGGGTTCCGGCCCCAGGTCCACAACCGAGGATGCCGCCGCAGAACGTCGGCGAACGCTCGTCCCCGGCCGGGTGCTGAGGAGTTCCGCTCGAGGAACAAGATCATCTGATCGTCGGTCAGCGGACGCAGCCGGAAGGTCAGAAGCCGGAACTGATTCCGGTATACGCCGGGGCGGCTGGTGAGGACGAGTCGCGCGGCCGGGTACCTCAGGAGCAGGGCTTCGATGTCGCGGTCGATCGCCTCTTGGTACGAAGTCTGTACCTCGTTCAAGCCGTCGAGGAGTAGAACGATTCGGCCGTGGCGTAACCGTCTCTCCAGCTCGGCTGCGGGCAGACTGGCCTCCTCCTTCAGGACCCGGTCCAGGGTGCGTTCCGCCGAACAAAGTCGGAGTTCCAGGTATATGGGGCTCGGGTCGGGCTGCGAAGGGTTCTGGAGGATGGCGGCGGCGAGGCGCTGGGCGCAGTACTTGAGCGTCGTACTCTTCCCGGCCCCGGGGTCTCCGAGCAGCACGAGTTGCGGGATCTGGCCGATCAAGTCCAGCACGGGCCCTCTTCGGACCGTGTGCGAGGTCGCCTCGTCAGCCGGGTCGTCCCCGCCGGACCCGTCGACCCCAGGCTGGTCGGAGTCGAGCACCACCTCGACCGCGAACGGGTCTAGGAAGTAGTCGCTGGGAATCTCTTCGAATGCGTCTAGCGGGACTGTTCGCGATTCCCAGAGGCGGAACCGCTCACGGACGCGCCGGTGGTACCCCTCGTTGGCCCCATTATCCAAAGCGGCGCGGATCCGCTGGTAGTGCTCCGACGTGGCAAACAGGTAGACCGTCATCACCCAGACGAACCCACTCGCCAGCTCCCAATCGCTCCACTCCGGGGCGACATGGACCTTATTCCGGATTTCGTAAGCCCGCCAGACGGCTTCGGCGAGCCGCGGTTGCCCCACCAGGCGGTCGGCGGACTCGGCGCGGAGCACCCCCGGTGTAGCCAGCCCGAGGGTGAGTAGCACGTCGCCCAAAGTCGCTTTCTTCGTACCCCGGTCCCGGCCATCGCGGGGCCCGGTCAGTCTCGCGATCTTCTTCAGGAACGGCTCGAGCAACTCGCTCAGCTTTTTGAACGCGTTGATCCGGTCCCCGCGGTCCCCCCGGGCGTTCAGGAACTCGTCGAGTGCGGACAGGAGGGGCTCGTTCAGGCCTTCCAGGAGGGGGTCGCCGCAGTGGGCCTGTACCACCTCCAGGAGCAAGTCCGCCACCTGTTCGAGTGGGGCTGCCGGAGTTGGGGCACCGTCGGACTGCCAAGGGCGACGGCACTCACGGAGAAGAGACGCGCGGAGTGCAGCCCACTGGGTAGAATCGACGACTATCATGGTCGGGTCCGGCCGTTTCTGAACTGGGAATAGGCGTCCTCTTTGGGGACGTTCGGGAGTGTACCACGTTCAGACCGTGCCGCGAGGGGGCCCGGGAAGGGCCGAACGAAGTCGTCTGGCCAATTCGTCAGCGTGGCGAAGCAAGGCCCGATCGTCTTCCGAGAAGGCGTATCCGGAGACGTGCTTCTTGAGCGGATGACCGACGAGGCGACGCAGTTCGTTCAGCTTCGCGATCCAGTTGAGGCACCCAGCTTTTCCGCCGCCGGCCGTCACCGCCCGCAGGCACGGTTCGAACAGTACCCAGTTCTTTTCTATGACTGTCTTGAGGTCGATGAGGTCGCAGTACGCCTCGACCGGAAACCGACCCCGCTCCTGGAGCCGCCTGTCCGCACATTTTCGCCGCACCTTTTCGGGCACGAGCGCGTCCCACCAGTGGGCGTCGGAGGCTTTCAATGTTCCGAAGACGAAGTCCGCCAAGTTTATCTCCACCCGCTGGCAGCGGTCCTCGGGCGTGTCGCACGGCCGCCCCTCCGCGAGGTACTGCAAGACGTTGGCGGCGAATTGGCGGTTGACCTCGATCCCCGGCCACTCCACCCCGGTCGCCCCGAGGTAGGGATCCTCGAAGTAGCCTCCCGACACGGCGAGTACACCGCCGTGGTTCTGGCCGTGCCACGCGGCGGCGCACGCGAGTTCCCGGGCGTTCCAATCCCCAGGGAGGTCCGACCGACCATCGATCGCGAGATACCGGTCGTCCGCGACGAGTACGGGGAGCGAGCCGCCGCCGTACCAAACGGCGTTCGGGTGCTGGATCTGCACCTCGTCTACGCCGGCGAAGAGGCGGACATCCCGGTAGTGATCGGGTGACCGCTCCAGTCGGATGAGCGGCGTGCTCTGCGACCGGATCCTCACGGTCGTGCCGGTGAGGTCGTACTTCGCCAGGAAGGCGTTCTGGCAGTCAAGGTCGTTCTCGTTCAACCGCACCAGTACCCGAGCCCCCGACCGAACACGGTCGTGCAGGAGTTGTGCATACTCCTCGACCAAGAGTGGGTAGTCGTCGGGTAGGAGGAACGCGTCGGCCTCGTCGAGCAGGCTCCGCAGCCGGACCCAGGCCGCTCTCGTTTCGTCGGAGCCGTCGGCGGCTTGCCGGACGACCCGGAATTCGGCCCCCCGTTCCTTCGCCAATTCGGATAGCCGGAGATACCGGAAGCTGTCCCTCGGGCCCAGGATCGTGAGGAGACCGATGATCATGACTTCCCTCGTCCAGTGTGGCTTGGACCCTGAGACGCCGCCGCCTTACTCGTTCGGTTCGCCCTGAGACTTCCGTTCGGCGTAGCGCTCGAATAGCGGGCGAATGAGGAAGGTAGGCGAACTCCGGCTTGTCGTTGATCTGCTTGAAGGACTCGAAGTTCGTGTCGATTATGTACTGCATGTGGTCGCGGACCTTGCCCACAGACTATCCGCGACGTCATCGGAGGACCAGCGCGGCGAGCAGCGGCGTCACGGCGTGCCGCACCCCGGATCGCATTTCTGGATCCGACGGCCGTCGGAGTTGATTGCCGATCTCGGATTCGTGCCGTCCGAGCGCCGCGACCACGAGGTCGCCCGGTTCCGGCTTCACCCGCGCGACGGTGGCATCGAACAGCGCGTACAGGAGGTCCCGCTTCTGTGGCCCCTCGATCGGCACGGGATCTCGGTCAGCGGCGAGGACGTAGCACGGCAGCGAGACACCGACCTCGACGTGGCCCGCCCGGGAATCCGGGCGGACCGTCTGCCGCACGAAGACCAGAACCCCGAACGGGGTGGAACCGTCCACGCCGGGTACGGAACGGTCGTTCGGCACCCTCACGACCGCCGCACCGGCCGGCGCGGCGAACGCCAGACGGCGGAGGATCTCCGCCACGGGGGTGAGGTTCAGGCCGAGCTGCCGGGCCTGCGCGCCGTCCGGCCCGAAGACCGGGGCCCCGCCGACGTCCCCACAGACGTACTGCTCCGGCCCGCCGAGGCTCACGACCGGAACCGGCTGCTCGACGGGGTCGACGCCGTCGTCGGACCGGGTGAACCGGAGGGCCCGGAACCCCTCGCGCGTTTCGACGTCGCCGTACTCGGCGAGGAAGCGGGCCAGGTCGCCCCAGGTCGCCAGCCCCGGATCCTGCTGCCGGATCTGCCGCTGGCGGTCGGCGAACCGCAGGTGGAACGCCTGCCACGCCCCGAACCCCTCCTGAACCATCCGCGCGATCGCGTCCTGGTCCCGGTCGGAGAGCGGCCCGGCCGCCGCCTGGATCAGCACGTCCTGGAGTTCCTCGGGGGGCACCAGGCCCATCACCCGCGAGAACACGGCCTCGAACCGCTCCGGGGAGACGAGGGCGCGGGCGATCAGCTCCAACTTCTGGCGGGCGACGCGGTAGGCGTGGGCCTCGCGGCTGTCGGTGACGACCACGGTGTCCACGATGATGGTCCGCCGCGACCCGAACCGGTGGACCCGGCCGACCCGCTGTTCCAGGTCCATCGGGTTCCACGGGACGTCGACGTGAACCAGCCGCCGGGCGACCTGCAGGTTGATCCCCTCACCGCCGGCCCGCGACGACACCAGGAAGCGCGGCCCGTCGGGCCGCCAGAACGCCGCCACCTCGGCGTCCCGCTCGGCGTCGCTCTGCCCGCCGACGATGAGGGCCGGGCGGACGCCGGTCGTCCGCTCCAAGTATTGGGCCAGCGCCATCACCGTCTCGATCGGCTGGGCGAACAGCACCACCTTCTCGTCGCCGTGCGGGTCGAGCAGCCGCCGCTTGACGGTCGCCCACTTCTCGTCGGCCGACGACCGGACCAGCCGGATCCCCTCGGCCAGCAGGCCGGCCAGTGCCCGCCCGTACTCCCGCGCCTCGTTCCGCTCCTCCTCCTCAATGTCCTGGACGTCGTCCTCCTCGCTCGGCGGGGCGATCTCGCGGCGGATCCGCTCGAAGAGCGCCTCGACCGGCTCGTCGGCCCGCCCGCGGCGGTACGGGCGGAGGGCGGCGACGGCCTCGGCCAGCGGCTCCTCGGCGAGGTCGCAGCCGGCGCGGATCGCCTGCCGCACCAGGTAACCCAGCCCGGCGTGCGGGCTGGACGTCGCCCACTGGAGGGCCTGCGCGCACCGCCACCCGGCCGCGCGCCGCCTGGCGTCGACCCGGCCCGGGTCGCCGGCCGGCGGGCGGAAGAAGTCGTGGATGTGCTGGACCCACGCGCGGTACTCGGGTCCGAGGTCCACCAGGAGCGGGCCGTTCACCTGCCGGGTCGGGAAGAGCGGGTTCCCGTCCCAGTCGCGGACGTCCTCCTTGGTCCGGTAGATCACCCGCCCGGCCAGCGCCTCGGCTGGCTCGCCCGGCGCCCGCAACAGCCCGAGCAGGTTCTCGAACCGGTTGGCGTGCCCCTGGTGCGGGGTGCCGCTCAGGAAGATCACCCGGGCACCGGGCGGCTGGCGGGCGATCAGGTCCCGAACCAGCCGGAACTTCTCGCGCGGGTCTCCGCCGCCGGCCGCCCAGTCCGACAGGTGGTGGCACTCGTCCACCACGAGCACGTCCCACGGCGTGGTGCCGAGCACCCGCTCGACGTTCCTGACGTGGACCGCCCGGTTGATGCTGGCGACGAGGAGCGGGTCGGACAGGTGGGCGGTGTTCTCGGTCGCCGACCACTGGCGGAAGCGGAGGCCGAGCCGGTCGAACTCGCGCCGAACGTTGGCGACCAGCCGGGCCGGTGCGAGGTACAGCACCCGCAGCCCCGGCGACTGTTCGAGCAGGTGCTGGATCAGCAAGCCGGCCTCGACCGTTTTGCCCAGCCCCACCTCGTCGGCCACGAGGACGCGCCGCAGGTGGTCGGTCTCGAGCACGTGCTGCACCAGGCTCACCTGGTGGGCGAGGGTGTTCACCGGTCGGGCGTCGAGCCGGCGGAGCGGGTCTTCGCACACCAGGTAGTACGCCCACAGCCGGGCCAGGCTGCGGCGGGTCTGCGCCGGCCAGTTGTCCTCGGCGGACAGCTCGGACAGGAGTGCGGCGGGGGTCGGGAGCCAGGACACGCGGGCGGCGTCGACCTGCGTCTCGACCGCCGGCCCCGGCGCGTCGCGGTCGGCCCAGAACCGCCGCGGTGGGTTCACCAGGTCGACGGACGGGAAGCCGAACTCCTCGTACTGGCGGAGGACGGTGGCCGGCACCGCGCCGGCCTCGCGCATGACGATCGGGCTCACTGGTCACCTCCGCTACTCGTGTTCTCCACGGGCACGGGCACGGGCCACGGGCACGCGGCCAACACCGCGTCGGCCTCGGCCAGCACCTTCTTGCGGCGCTGGGCGTCGCTCCGCTTGACGCGGAGTTCGTGGGAGGCGACGATCGCATCGGCCGCCGAGGTCAACGGGTCCGTGTGCTGTTCGAAGACGGCCAGGATCTCCTTCTCCACCTCCCGGAACTGGGCGGTGAGGATTTCGACCGCAGGGCCGCTCGCGGCCTCGGTCGCCTCCTCCGCCAGCCGGTGGAAGAGGCCCAGGATCCGGCCCTTGACCCCTCCCCCCCGGTCCTCGTTGTCGTTGACGAACTTCTCGCACTTCTTCCGGATCGGCCCCTCCACCTTGCGGATGAGCGTCTTCTTCACCTGGTCCCGGAGTTCGTTGACCATCTCACGGCCGACCGCCTCCAGCCGCTTCGCGTCGGCGCTGATCTCCTCCCGCTGGGCCAGAACGAGCTGGGTCTGGACCCTGGCCCCTTGCCCCTTGGCCCACTCGACCACCTGGTCCACGAACGCCACGCAGTCGCGGGCGAACTGGTGGGTCCGGCCGCGGATCTCCTTGAGGATCGCCTTCCCCCAGACCTCCGCGATCGGCTCCTCGAACCGGATTGCGAAGTCGAGGGGGAGGTTGATCGTGCGGGCGCCGTCGAACGCCCCGCCCTTCCGGACCGCGGCCCGGAGGGTGGCCCAGTGGGCGTCCTGGAGGGTGCTCAGGTACTTCAGGATCTCGCGGCTCGACACGCCCTTGGCCTTCTCGACCAGTTCCCTGATGTTGGACGGCAGCGTCTCGCGGAGGTACTCGCGGAACGCCCCCTGGCGGGCGTGGAACTCCTTCCGCCGCGGTTCGAGGAACTCGTCCAGCTCACCCCGGAGCCGCTCCGCCTCCTCGGTCGCCCGGGCCTCCTCGCGCCACCGCGCCTGGTTCACCCGGACGGTGGCCAGGACGCGGTGGAAAAAATCCTCGCCCACCTCCCGCAGGCGGAGGGCTTGCGCCTCCCGCTGGCGGCGGGCCAGCTCGGTCAGGCCGGCGACCAGCCCCGGGATCCCGCTCTGCGCGGGGTCGTTGATGAAGGCCGGAGACCGAGGGTTGCCACGTAGCAGTTTCCGGTATTGGACCGCCGAAACCGGGTGCACTTGAAGGTCAGCGAGGATCTTGTCGATGACCTCCTTGCGGGTCCGGGCCCGAGCCGCGTCGTCGGACTCCCATAACTTCTCGAGTTCCGCGCACAACTGTTGCCGGATGTGTTTGATCGACATCCGACACACTTCGGAGAAGTGCTCGCTCGGCTCGAGGGAGTCGTCTCGGTCGTACATCTCTTCGGCGATCGTATCACCCTTGACGACCGCCACCATCAGCACCACGGGGTCGGCGGTCGGGTCGTCCGCCGCGTACAGGAGGCGGTTGAGGAAGCCGCTGCTGCGGAGGAGTTCGGCGTGCGTCGCGTTGAGCCCGCGGGTCTCGACCACGAGTATGACGGCCCGGGCCCGCTCCCGGATCCACCGGCTGGTCGTCGCCTCGTACACGTCGTTGACGATCCCGACCCCGGGGAGGTCGACGAGCGTCACCCCCTCCGCCAGAAGCGGGGTGTCCCAGAAGACGCGCAGATCCTTGATCAGCGGGGCGAGGAACCCGGACGCGTGGTGGCCCAGCGCAGCCTGGAACCCGGCGTCATCCGCCGTGAACGTGCGGGCCTTGCCCGCGTCGGACGCCCACGCGAGGGCCGTGCGGATCTGTCGCACCCGCTCTTCGTCCTCGGGCCGCGGGGTGGTCCCCCAGACCCGCTTGTTGTCGGTCACCTCGCGGAGCGTGTCGACGAGGTAGTCGAGGTCGGTCTGGCGGTCCTGATCGCCCGTGACGAGCAGTTGGGCCTGTCGCTTCAACTCCTCGAGCTTTTTCCCGAGCTGCGGGCCGCCACCGGTGGCCGCCTCCTCAGCCTCGGCGCGGGCCTCGGGGCCGAGTTCACGCCCGAGTTCATCACCCCCGCCCGCCGGCCGGTCCCGGCGGGCCTCCCGCTGCAACGCCCCCTCGAGGGCGAACGCGAGCTGCCAGAGGGTCTGGGGCGGGTGGTACTCGACTTCGAACCGGCGGTGGGGGGCGTACCGGACGGCGAGCGCCTGGGCGGTCAGGGGTCCGATGCCCCCGGCCGGCAGGATGACGTCCTTGCCGGCCACCAATGAGTTGATGAGGGTGCTCTTCCCGACCCCGGCGTTACCCAGAAAGCACACGGCCAATTCCTGGTCGGCCGTTCGGGCTACCTCCTCCAAGTTGCGCGCGTCGGCGTCGAGCGGGCCGACCTTCTCGGGCTGGACTGCTTCGAGGAACGGCCTCACGGCGGACTGAAACCAGCCGACGAGCTTCCCGGGTTCGGTTCCTCGGTCGGAGGCCGGTGGAACGGATTCGGCGTCGGGGGGCTTACTCATGTGGGTGCCGGTGTTGATGAGGGTGGGAGGCGGTCCGGTGTTGACTCTGCTGAAGGTTGGTTAACCGCGGGCGGTACGAAACGTCCGTCTTCAATCGCCTTTTCTCGATCCAGGCGTTGGGACGCCCACAACGAGACCGGTCGGCCGAGGAGTTTCCGGCACGTCACACCCAATCCTCGAGGCCGCCCGCGAGGGCGACCAGTCGGCGCATCCAGTCACGCGACTCGGTCAGGATATCACGGTCCCTGTCGGCAAGTCTCCGGCGGAAATGGAAGACGTCGTTCCTCAGATCCCGGAGTTGCTTCAGTTTCGCGTGCGTGAGCGCCCGGTCCCCTTGGAACACGCGATTGAACCGATCCCAGTTGTTGCCGTGCCCGATGAGCACGACATAGTCGCTGAACGTCATGTCCTCCAGCTTCGCCGGCATGTTCTCCGGCCTGTAGTGCGCCAGACTCGTGCTGGCGAAAAGGCCCAGTTCCTCCGGATCCAGGGCCAGTTCGATCAGCGAGCGGAGTGACAGCTCGATTTCCGCGACGAGCAGGAACGGGCTGGTGGTCTCGAAGAGGTAACGCAACACCCCCATCGCCGTGACGATCCCATCGCACCGTCCGTGCGCCCCGACGAGAACCGCGTCCCGATGGTCGAGCAGGTCGAACAGCCGCTGGAACTCGTCAGTGCCCTGCACGTAGGCCGGGGTCTCGATGCACTCCCAGACCGACAGTCCGTCGGCCCGGTGCCGCCCCGGCAGGTCGAAGGCGTTGACGACGGCGAGGGAGAAGGACCGGTAGGAGAAGAGGCCGGCGACCTGCCCGCGGTCGACCACCGGCACCTGCGAGAACCGGTGTTGGGTGAGGAGTCGGATGGCGTCCCGCGCCGGGGTGGCCGGCGTGACCGTGACCACGTCCTTGTACTGCGTCAGCGCGAGGTCGATGAGCGAGACGAGATTTGTAAAGGCGTGACGCGTCCGCGGTTGGCCGTTCGGACTCGGGTCGGTTCCGGAGAGAGCGTGATCCACGGTTGAGTTCCGGATGCAAAGACCACTGTGGGCATGAACGCTCGTCAGCGGAGAACCCAGGGTAACTTACCGAATCCCGCCGACAAGCGTTAATTCCCGCTTCCATCTCTGCCGGACTGCGGTGCGCGATCGATTCCATGCCCTCCCGCATGGTCCGACAACAGCCATTCTCACGCCCATCCGCAAACGCCGGCGCGAGCCGAGGCCGGCGCCGGTGGCTCATTCTTTCTCCTCCACACCCGTCGCCTTCCGTTCCGCGTACCGGTCGAAGAGCAGGTCGTTCAGGAAGTCGGCAAACTCCGGCTTGTCGTTGATCTGCTTGAAGAACTTGAAGTTCGTGTCGATCATGTCCTGCACGTGGTCGCGGACCTTGTGGTCGAACGTCAGCCGCGCGTTCTCCCGCGTGTTGACCGCGAAGCTGGCCGCCATGCCGGGGTCGGCGTCCAGCTTCGACTCAAGGGAGCTGATGAACTCTTTCCCGCCTTCCTCCTCGACCTCGAACCCGAACCGCTCGTTGAGCAGTTTCAGGATTGCGGACAGCGGCTCGACCTGCTCTTCCGGCTTGCCGCCGGCGGCGCCCCCCTTGTGGTGTTCGAGCACGCCCTTGCCCGGCTCCGGGCTGATCGACTCCCGCGCGGCTTGAACCAGCCGGACGGTGTTCACGTCCACGAACTTCTGCAACTCGCGGGGCTGGTCCTCGCGGGGCACCGGTAGCAGCCGCAGCAGGCACCGGCAGAACTGGAAGAGTTGCTCCAGTTCCGGGTCGGCGAACGGGATCACCTGCCCCAGGAACACGTACAGTTCGGCGTACCGGTTCAACTTGCCGCGGAATTCGCGCTGGTCCAATTCTTCACCCTGAGCCACCTGGGCGACGACGGGCTTCAGTGCGGTGTACACGTTCTCCATCACCGGCCGCTTCGCGTAATACTCCCTGGCGAACGCCTCCAGATCGTTCGCGAAGTAGAACTCGTACTTCTTCAGCGCGCTCTCGACCTTGTGCAGCTCGTTCGGGTCGGTCGCCTCGGCCAGGCTGGTCTGACCGTAGTACTTGCCGAAAGCCTCCTTCACCGCTTTGGCATTGTCCGCGAAGTCGAGAACGCAGGTGTCCGACTTCAGCGGCTGCAACGTCCGGTTGAGCCGTGACAGCGTCTGCACCGCGTTGACCCCGGCGAGCTTCTTGTCCACGTACATCGTGTGCAACAGCGGCTGGTCGAACCCGGTCTGGAACTTGTTCGCCACGATCAACAGCCGGTACGGGTCGGTGGCGAACTTCGCCGCCGTCTGGGCGTCGTTAAAGCCGTTCATTCCCGTTTCGGTGTACTCCTTCTTCGTCTCCTCGTCGGTCACCGTGCCGGAGAACGCGACCACCGACTTCCACGCATATCCCTTCTCCGCGAGGTACTTGTCCACCTCCAGCTTGTACGACACCGCCTGTTGCCGCGAACTGGTCACCAGCATGGCGCGGGCGCGGTGGCCGATCTGGTCGAGCACCTTGCCGGAGAGATGGTCAACGATCACCTCCACCTTCTCGCGGATCGTCTTCGGGTTCTCGGCCACGAACCGCGTCAGCAGTTTGCTCGCCTTCTGCCGGTCGAACTTCGGGTCCTCCTTCACCTTCTTCAACAGTGTCCAGTAGGTGCGGTACGAGATGAAGTTTTTGAGCACGTCGAGGATGAATCCCTCCTCGATCGCTTGCCGCATGCTGTACAGGCTAAACGGCTCGAATCCGCCGCCAGCCTTTGGTCGGCCGAACAGTTCGAGCGTCTCCTCCTTTGGCGTGGCGGTGAACGCGAATGTGCTCACGTGCTTCATCCGGCCGCGGGCCTTCTGGTCCTTCAGGGCCAGGTCCGTCGGGCTTTCGCCCTCTTCGTCGTCGGAACTCACCCGCAGCGTCGCCTTCATCTCCTTGGCAGCGTCGCCACCTTGCGACGAGTGCGCCTCGTCCAGGATGAGCGCGAAGGTGTACCCCTTGAGCTTGTAGAAGTCGGGCTGCTCCAGCTCCGTCAGGTGCTTCCCCGCGGTTGCCTGCTTCTTCTCCCACTCCTCGCGGAGCTTGCGGACCTCCGCCAGGATCACCGGGAACTTTTGAAGCGTCGTGATGATGATCTGCTTCCCGCTCTCCAGTGCCTCTTTCAACTGCTTTCCGCTCTGGTCGATGTGCTCGACCAGCCCTGCGGTCTGCTCGAACGAGGTCACCGTCCGGCTCAACTGCCGGTCGAGGGCGACGCGGTCGGTCACCACGATCACCGAGTCGAACACCCGCTTGTCGTCCTTGCCGTGCAGCGACGCCAGCCGGTGGGCCAGCCACGCAATCGAGTTCGACTTCCCGCTGCCGGCGCTGTGCTGGATCAGGTAGTTCTGCCCCGGCCCGTGCTCGCGGGCGTCGTTCACCAGCCGGCGGACCGAGTCGAGCTGGTGGTAGCGCGGGACGATCACCGTCCGCTTGAGTCTTCCTTGGTCGTCGCGGTCGCGGACGTCTTGCACGAAGTACTGCATGATGTCGAGAACGCTGTCCCGCGCCCACACCTCGCGCCACAGGTAGGCGGTGCTGAAGCCGCTGCCGAGCTTCGGCGGCGGGTTACCGGCCCCGCGGTCCTTGCCCTCGCCGTCGCCGCGGTTGAACGGCAGGAAGACGGTCTCGTCCCCCTTCAACTGTGTGGCGACGTACACCAGGAACGGATCGACCGCGAAGTGGGCGAGAATGCGGCCGAGGGCGAACGCCGGCTCGCGGGGGTCGCGGGTGCGGCGGTACTGCGTGATCGCGTCCGTCACGTCCTGGCCGTTGAGTGGGTTCTTCAGCTCGGCGGTGAACAGCGGTAGGCCGTTCAGGAACAGCTCCAGGTCGAGGCTGTGGTCGGTCTTCTCGCTGTACCGCACCTGCCGGATTACGGTGAACTGGTTCGCCTGGTACAGCACCTCCGTGTCGCGGTTCAGCGTGGTTTCCGGCTTGAAGAACGCGAGCCGGAACTTGCACCCGGTGGCCTTCACGCCCTGGCGCAGCACGGTCACGGTGCCGTCGGCCTCGATGGCCTCGGCGACCCGCTTCAGGAAGGCGTCGCGGGCGTCGGCCCGGTGGTGCTGGACGTACTTCGCCCACTCCTTCGGCTGCGTCGCCTGCACGAAGTCGATGAGCGGGCCGGGGTCGAGGCAGAGCGCCTTGTCGAACGCGGACGGCTGCCGCAAGCCGTAGTGCGCCTTCGTCAGGTCGGCGACGATGGCCGTTTCGAGGGCCTGTTCGGAGATCGCCTTGCTCATGGGGTTTGCCAGTCCTCCAGCAGAAGGCCGGGCACCCGGCTGAACTCTTTGGTGTTGTGCGTGACCAGCGTGCAGCCGGTTGCCAGGGCGATAGCCGCGATCTGCATGTCGTTGCCGCCGATGATCAGCCCGCGTGCCGTCAGGTCGGCGCGAATCCGGGCGTAATGTTCCGCAGCGTTGTCGTCGAACGGCAGCGACGAATACTGCTGCCGCAACTGTTCGACGCGCAGCGCCGTGTTCGCGCGGTGGGCCGGGTCGGACCGCTCCACGCCGAACAGCAGTTCCCCCACGACGACCGAACACAAGACGATGTCGGTCGGCAACTGGGCCTGAATGCGGGCGATGATCGTCGGCTGGTTCTGCCGCAGCCAGCCGATGCAGGTGTTGGTATCGAGCAGGTAGATCACGATAGCGGCTCCCGTTCTTCCAGGGGGAGTTGCGGCGGCCGCTCGAACGTCGGGTCGGAGACACTCCCGCCCATCGACGCCACCCACGCTACGTATTCCGCATGAGTCACCGGCTTCGCCTTCGGCCGCACCACCACTTCGACTTCGAACTCGGTGTCGGCCTGATCGACCGGAACTTCCAGGTGCAACTTGCGATCCGGGCCGCTGCGAGACTTCAGCACGATGGTCGCCATGATGGCTCCTCCGGAGGTCGTCGGATTATACCTCGCCGCGAACGTCGATCTGCCCTGTGACGGCCGCCGAGATCAGGGCCGTGCGGTACTCCTGAAGGCGGGCGATCCCATCGCTCACCCGTTCGGTCAGAGAGTCGAAATGGTGAGTCTGTTGGTCTAGGAATTCGGCGATACTTGCCTGCTCCTCAAACCCTGGGCACGGCAGATCCGCCCGCTTCAAATCCCGGATGTTTATTCCGCGAATCGTTGCACCGAGCGCCCCCGCATCGAGCTTCGCGAAGAAGGGCAAAGAGCGAACGGTGTAGAGCAACCAGCGCGGGTACATACCAGACTTGATCGCGATTCTGGCAGCATCTTGAGTTAAATTCGCTCCATTCAACTCGGCTGGAACGATGTCAGCAGCACCAATACTGCCACGAATCGCATACACGATGTCCCCTTCTCGGAGTCGCGATCGTTCGTATCCGGCTTCGATTTCTCTGGTGGTGCGACTTATCCCTTCGAGCCGCAATCGACCTGGTTCGCAGTTACCACCTTTCACGATGGGGATGCCATCCTCTACATGCGGACCGGGCAGAACGATGCCATACATGACTTGACGGCGATCAGGAACCAAGTGGCGGAGTTTCGTCATTTGCCAGTGCGAAGGGACTTGTCCCCAAAATGGCACGCCGGAGTCCTTCATCGGAGCGGTTGAGTCGAGGCCGTGGGTGACGGCGTGGCTGATGACCGCCTGCCGCTTCTCCTCCAGCAGGGTGATCAATCGCTCCTTATGACCGATCAGCGCGTCGATGCCGGCCGTCTCCTGGTCAACGAACGCCGCAATCGCCTGCTGCTCGGGCAGCGGAGGCACTGGCATGGGGTGCTGAATCACTCGATCGACCGAAAGTCCTGGTTGGGCACTGGAAATCGAATGCTGGCCGAGATTCATCGTCCGCAAGGTTTCGCCGAGCCACACGACTTCAACGGGTTGGCGAGGGGTAACCACAACAGCGTGTTCCGAAGCCCAGAATTGGCCATGGGCATAGTTGATGTTTCCGCAAAGCGCGCCTTGTCGTCCGATCAGGACGTAATGCCCCGAGTGGGTGTACGCTGTCGTGTACCCACGCAGGCCGTTCCCTCCGAATACGGCGAAATCGCCATCAGGAGTGATCGACTCGGCTGTGATGTTCTCTCCGCTGGCGAATTTGGCAACCCGCTTCAGTGGTATAACCTGCCAGTGTGCTGGCACCTGTGGTAGCCAATCCAAGTGGCTTGCCTTGTACTTCGGGTACTGTTTCCGCCGGCGAACTGTCGTCGTGTCGAGTACTGTGGTGCTCACCCCGCCACCTCCTTGAGCAGTTTCAGCACGTCGAACTCGACGGCCTTGAGGTCGGCCTCGATGTCTTCGAGCTTCCGCGGCGGCTGGTAGCGGTAGAAGTAGCGATTGAAGTTGATTTCGTACCCGACGATGCCGACCTCGCCGTCCTTCTCGTCGCGGACGTTGTCGTTCACCCACGCGTCGGGGACGTGCGGCTTCACCTCCCGCTCGAAGTACCGGGTCACGTCCTCGCCGAGCGGCACATTCTCAGTGTCGCGCAGCTCGGAGTCCGACTCCGGGTTGCCGTCCTCGTCCGTGCAGATGGTGGCGGACTCGTCGCGCTCGCTCAACGAGTCGATGATCGCCTTCCGGATGGCGGCTGTAACTTTCAGGCCCGCCGCCTTGATGGCATCGTCCAGCGCCTTGAGGAAGTCGGGTCGGTCCTTGTAGAGTTTGCCGGGTAGGGTCTTCAGGAGTTTGCGGATGGCGGCTTGCGTCTTCCGGCCTGCCTCCTCGTCCGCCGCCCGTTCGCCTGCGTCCTTCTTCTTGCTCACCGCCAGGTTCTGAAACGCCCTGGCCTCTTCCACCCGCTCCAGCCGCTCCGGGCTGGCCTGGAAGTTCAGCCGTAGGGGGCGCTCGATGGTCACCTTGCGGTAGCCGAACGCGGTCGTCGGAAAGACCTTCGACCGGAGTTCCTTCGCCTCGTCCGCGGGGATCGTCACCGAACCGTCGGCGAAGTCCTCGAACAGCTTCGTGATGAGCGGGACGTAGTTCTCGGCGCGCTCGACGCCGTCCGGGATGTCGCGGCGCTTGTTGCCGAGGCTCTTGCGGCGGAGCAACCACGCTTCGGACGCGTCGATGAGCTGGACCTTGCCCTTGCGGGCGGGCGGCTTGGTGTTGGCGAGGACCCAGATGTAGGTGCTGATGCCGGTGTTGTAAAAGAGCTGCTGCGGCAGCGCGATGAGTGCTTCCAGGTAGTCGTTCTCCAGGATCCAGCGGCGGATTTCGCTCGGCCCGGACCCCGCGTCGCCGGTGAACAGCGGCGAGCCGTTCATGATGATGCTGACGCGGCTGATGCCTTCGGTCGGGTGGTGCATCCGGCCGAGCATGTGCTGGAGGAACAGCAACTGGCCGTCTGAAATGCTGGGCAGCCCGGCGACGAACCGATTGTTGGTCGCCCGCGCCGCCTCGGCCCTCACGGCTTCCTGATCCAGGTTCCAGTCCTTGCCGTAGGGGGGATTGGCGAGCAGGTAGTCGAAGGTGCGGTCGGCGTGGCCGTCGTTCGAGAGCACGCTGCCGAACGCGATGTTGTCGGCGTCGCGGCCGTCGGCACTCTTGATGTACAGGTCCGACTTACTGACCGCATAAGTCTGCGGGTTCACCTCTTGGCCGAACAGGTAGACGTCGGCCGTGCCGTTGATCTCGGTGATCCGCTCCTTGGCGATGGTGAGCATGCCGCCCGACCCGCAACAGGGGTCGTACACGGTGCGGCTGACCTTGGGCCTCTGGAGGGTCTGGTGGTCGTGCGAGGTCATCAGGCCGACCATGAGGCGGATCACCTCACGGGGCGTGAAGTGCTCCCCGGGGTTCTCGTCGAGGGCCTCGTTGAACTTCCGGATCAGCTCCTCGAACACGTACCCCATCTCGTGGTTCGTGAGGCGGGCGGGGCTCAGGTCGGCCTCGGCGAACCGCTGCATGACTTTGAAGAGCAGGCCGGACGATTCGAGCAGCCCGATGGTGTTCGGGAAGTCGAACTTCTCGAGCACGTCGGCCATGTTCTTCGAGAACCCGTTGATGTACGCCTGCAGGTTCTTGGCGAGTTGCGGGGGCTCGTCGAGGAGCGTCTTGAAGTCGTACTTCGACGTGTTGTAGAACGCGAACCCGGACGCCTTGCAGAGTTGCGGGTCGAGGTTGTCGAGCTTCCCCTTCAGTTTGGCGTACGTGTCGAGCAC
Source organism: Planctomycetia bacterium (assembly GCA_031441625.1). GTDB lineage: Bacteria > Planctomycetota > Planctomycetia > Gemmatales > Gemmataceae > JALHQU01. Next base: position 17,279 of record JANNQE010000855.1, on the reverse strand, counting down.
CTTCTGCTTCGTGGGGGCGAGCACCGAGTCGATGCGGCGCAGCACGGTGAACGGCAGGATGATGTCCTGGTACCGGCCCCGCTTGAACGAGTCGCGGATGAGATCCGCGACGCCCCAGATGAAGGAAACGATTTCGCCGTGATTCGCCATGAGCGGGGCGTCCTTGAAAACCGGCTTTGCCGGAAGGGAGTCTGTTGGCCAATAACCGCTGTCGAGGGGAACCGTCCGGGTTTTACGAGGGATCTGGCACAAATAGCATGTCGTCGAGCTCTTCTCTCTTGGGAAGGCCCCGCTCAACCACCCGAGTTAGGAGTTGGGCCAAAAGGCTCCGCACTTTCCCAATGTGTTCCCGGAGCACATCCTCGCTCACTTTCTGGCCGTGGACCGCCTTCGAACGCTCGCCGTACAGCTTCCTGACCTGCTTCGCGAGGTCTCGACAGGCGGTGCCGTGTGCGGCGAGGAACCGTGCGATCATCGCGGACACGCGGTAACTCGTCTCGTGCTCGACGTTGAACAGCGCTTCCACCCCGACCCAGAGTTGAGCGGCCATCATCCGGTACGTCCCGGCGTGCAAGTACGAGCAGATTGCTTCCACTGCCGTCGCGACGCGTTCGTCGCGCGTCTTCTCGTTCGTCGTCAGGTCATATAGGGGGCCCAGGGCTCGCGCCACCCACTCCACGTCATCGGTGCCGATGAGCGAAGAGCTACTCATCGCGTGATCGAGCATTACTTGATCGACCCGGAAGGCCCGTGCCGGGTCGCCGGACAGGGCTTGCCACGACCGCTCACAAACAGCGGGACTAAAGACATCGGCCTTGGTCCGAATCCGGAGCGCCGCCACCACGACTCCGGCCGTCTGAACGATATCCTCATACCCGTCGAACACACTGCCATCGAAGACGAGTTCGTGCTGGATCTGGGTTTCGCTGTAGTGCGCCATCAGGCCGGCGGTTGCAAGGCAGCGGAGACCGGCGACGAGGTCTTTCGGCGACGGGTAACCCGTCAGCCGCCGGAGTTCGATCGCCTTGTTGAATTGCAGGCGGGACTGACGCGTCTCCAATCCGCCGACGGCGAAGTACCACGTTGGAACGGACCCGAGGTCGTCCGCCGGAATGTCAGGCACAATCGGCCCCCCAGTTTCGAGAACGGACAACCTCACTCTGTGCCGAGCAATCACGGCAGTGTAAACTGAGAAGCCAGCCACGAACAGCGTCGGGTGCCCCCGGCAGAATAACGGCCTTCCGAGAGGGCCCTCCGGGTTATCGCCGGCTTTACCCCACGACACGACCCCGATGTCCGATCAGCCCACCGATCCGGCAGGTCTGTCAGAACCAGCAGACGCCGGGGAATCCGCTTCTCCATTTCACCCCGCTCGCGACCTGCCGGGGGCCGTGCTGATGATTCCGAACACGCACTGGGGGTTCGAGGTGGTATCGGCGGCCGACCACCCGGGTGCGTGTGCCTTTTACCGCCCGGAGCGGAAGAACGGCATTCTCGTTAGCGGGACGGATGCGGACAACGTCCGCCGGGAAAAGTACCTCTTCGTCGATCCGAGCGAGGAGAACGGTTTGAGCAAGCTCACTGCCTTCAAGCTCGTGCCCCGGTACTTCCGACTTCACAAGCTGAAGTTGTACTTCCCCGAACGGCACATCGGTCGTCTGGACGGGACGACGCTGCGGACGCTCCGGGACGAACTCGCCCGGCTCAACCCAGAGGAGTGACGCGGTCATGGCCTCTGTGCTCACCGAACACGTTCGACACTTCGGGACGACCAGCGACCCCGCCGAGCAGGTGCTCCAGGCGCTGGAGCGGCTTCTGCAGCACCGGATGCGTCAGAAGAACCTCCTGTCGGCCTCTCCCGGGGCGCTCGGTTACTCCGGCGTTTCGAACTGGGCTGCGCCCAACGCCCTCGAAGACATCGTCGCCGACTGCTACATCTACGCGATCGCGCAACGCGTGGTAGCGCTCCAGAAGCAGTTGAAGATCAAGCCGAACGTCGATGGGTTGATATCTCGGAACGTGAAGAACTTCTTGCTGGAGCGACAGCGGCGGCACGACCCACTCGGGTACGCCACGTTCGGGAACGTGAAGGGTGCCGCTCTCGACGGCGTCGCGGCAAACGCAATCGTGCTCGAAAACCTCGACCGGGGCAAGATCTACAACGAAACCGTCCTGCGGTTCACCGACGGTCGTCCGGGAGCCCCGGCGACCCCGGAGTTGATCCAGAACGCCGTCAGAGCGGCGACGGGATGGGTGGAGGCTCTCCGCACTCTGACTGAGTCCACGGAAGAAGGACGAATGTGGGTTCTCGGCTTTATCCGCCAGCTCCAAGAAGCCGGTGCCACCACTATCCGGTGCGGCGATCTGATCGCGGCGGTGGCCAGTCGGGTGCGTGCGGAGTGGGGGACGCGACACGCCGAGCCGGCAGGCGATCTGGCGCGGGAAGGAGACGACGAGTTCGGGACCACGGTGCGGATGGTGTGGCCCGATGAGAGCGTCGAAGCACGCGAGCGCTGGGAGCGGCTGAAACGGCTGATCCCCGACTGTATCGCTCACCTCGACCGGCAAGAGCGGGTCCGTGACAGACTGGCGGGAGTGTTCGCGGCCCTGATTGCGGCCATCGAGGAGGGAGGGCACGCCCCACCGACTCAGGCCGAGTTGATCGAACGGACGGGAATCGCACGGGCGACCCTCTCCGACGATTTCCGTTTGCTGAGGGAGATTATTTCCGGACTCGAGGCCCAGAACCCGGACTCGTAGTCCTAGTATCCGTTAAGTAAGCTCCAGAGAGGAATGGACGGCCCTCGGTGGGCCAACGAGGAATGGGATCATGACAACCTCCGGCCCGGCAGATCGAATTCGAGTCGCGATCGCGGAAGCCGCCGAGAAGATGACGCGACAGCCCGTTCAACCTGCGGGGCGTGACGCGCCTGCACCCGGCGATCTGTACGTGTTCGACGCCGGAGATGATGTCGGCCTGGAGTGGCTGGTGGTGCGGTTCCACCCGGACGACCCCAGTCTGCTCCTCCTCGCTCCGATGGACGACTTCCCCCTTGTCGGGACTCCGGACCTCGCTCTACCTCGTGAGATTGTTGGTCGGTTGCTCACCGTCCGCTGTGGCGAAACCGATTGGTTCCCAGCGAGTCTCTGCTCGCCACGTCTTCGAGCCGGCGCTGTCCCCGAGCCAGCCCTTGTGCTGGTTCGTCAGCGACTCGCCGACCTCGCCCGAGGTCGCCCCATCGCGACCGAGGACGAATCGTGTGACTTCGACGCCGAGTACGAAGAGTGGGTCGGTGAGGTTGCCCGCGCGCGGGCCTCGCTGTTTGCCCGCGCCGCGGGCCCTGATACGAAGTCGCTCGATGTCGTTCCCTTGGCTTCGCTCTCGACCAGCCCGCCGACGCGTTTCACCCCGATTCCCGAATTCTCCCTGGCGGCGGAAACCGGGGGGACGCTGTTCGCAGAGCTGGGCAAGGCTCTCGCCGAGCCCGACGACGTGAAGTATCACGAGGTGCCGGACGTTTCCGGCGGGAAGTTGTTCTTGGTGGTCGATGCCACTGGCGTCCGTGCCGTCTGGGACGGCAACTCAGCATCGGCTCCACCGTTGGCCGGTGTGAGCAGATCGGGCGACGAGTTGCCGATGCCCTGGCGCTCGGGTCCTGAAGGGCGACTTGCCCACACAGACCAGTGCCTTCCATGGGTCGATGGCCGAGTCGTACTCGTCATCGGGACTGCTCCGCGTCGGACACTGGCGATCCAGCTATGACCGCTGACGTCTTCGCCGCAGAACTTGCCGCGACCGCGGACGAAGCCCTCTGGCGCACCAACCCCGCGTGGTGCGTCGGTCGGCTCGTGAAGCGGTGGGAACGACAAGAAGCCTGCCTAATCCATCTCCCGATCTGGCTCGGGCGGTTGCTCGAGGCTCTCCCGAGGCAAAACCTCCGCCTGCCCCGCGTCGCACTCGATCGTTGGAGGAGCCAATACGGTTTGCCACCGGAAAGTGACGACTCGATTGAACCGCCCAGTCCAGGCGTGGTCGGGCTAATTGTTGACGTTGTCAGCCACGACGCGCTGGTTGTGCCGTTGTCCGCCGAGCGATCCGGTGAATGGAGCGTGGATCCAACCCTCCCGTTCCGCCCGGCCACGACTCTTCAGGACTTACTTCTCAGGCTTCTGCACCCGCTCGGTCTTCCGCACCTTGATGGCGTGCCGGAGCGGTTCGCGTTCGCCTTGCGAGACCCCTTGGGCAGGCGGAGCGCCGGTCCGTCCATGCACGTCGCAGGCTTGCTCGCGGTGATCCGGGAGGCGAACGGCCGGCCGCCGGAGTTGGACCGGGCGTGTGCGGTCGTGCAGCCGGACGGGGATCGCCTCGTCCCGGTCGGCGGTCTCCGCCCGAAGTTGGATGCCTTTCTCCGGGAATGTGGACGGGGCACAACGTTGGTGCGGTGTCGCGAATGCGATGAGGCGAAGGAATACGAACGACACTTCGAGTCGGTGTGGAAGGTCGATTCGCTCGCGGAACTGGCGCGGGAACTCTACGGTCGGCGATGGCTCAACGTTTTTCAGGCCGATCAACCGTTGAACGCGGCGGATGCGGGGACGGTCTCGGTCCGAGTCCGGCGGCTTGAGGGGGCCGAGCATCGCTACGCTGACGCGCTGGATCTCTCCACCCGCGCCGAGCGATGCGGATTCGGGCCGGACGTTCCGACCCGGCTGCGTCGTGAGTTCCGCCAGAACGTGATCGACCTCTACCGCCACCTCGGCGCGTATCGGAGATCCGCAGAACTCGCGGAGGAGGAGCGCCGTCAGTCGCGGTCTACACGCGTGACCTCCTATGACGATCAAGCTCAGGCGGACTTGACTTACGCGGCTGCCTTGTACGCCCCCCACCGGTTCGACGAGATACACCGTCTGCTCGATCCGTGGCGGACGCAGTTGACGGCCGACCCTCTGCAAGTGACACCTCTCACACGCGTGAAGGTCTTTAACACTCTCGGCCGAGCTTGGGTGACCCTCGACCGGGTTGGTTGGGAAGACCTGTTCCGCCAGTCGGCGGAGTTGCTGGGGGAGTTGGAACCGACCGACCTGCCTCGGACGTGGTGCTACCTGGCACAAGGCTACCTCCGCGGCGGGCGATTGGGCGAGGCCGATGACGTCCTATCCCGAATCGAGGCTCACCCGGGTCTGAGTGAGTTGTCACGGTGGTTCTTGCGCATCCTCCAGGCCGATGCGGCACGACGGCGGGGCGAGACATGGACCGATCCGGAGATGGAACGAGCCGTCGTCTCTCGTCGGGTCGGTCACCCGTTCGGGTTCTACCTGCAGGCAACGGCCCGACAACCCGGCCGCGACCCGGTCGACGCGCTGGATCGTTTCCGCCGAGCGCGCGGGTTCCTCGGTCAGGATGAACCGGACGGGGACGATCGAAACATTCAGAGGTTTCTCACCGAGTGCATCCGACTGGCCGAAGGCGCTTGGGCGGCCGACCAGGACCGCTGGGATGCGGCGCAGGCAGAGATTGAGCGACACCTCTCGCCTCTTCCGGGACTCGCCCTTCGCGAATACTACGCCGGGTATCGCCCTGAACCCGGTTCGGTCCCTAATCGAGCGACGGCGGAGAGGTTGCTGAGTCGGGTGCCCTTCTTTTGAGGGTTGCGAGGAGTTGCCGTCGGTTGCGTTCACGCTGTCGGACACGCGCTGAAGAACCCGGCAGCCAACCGACCACGGCCCCGGACGCCGCGTAGGCCCCTGGTGACTCAGGCCCGGCCAAGGGCGGCGTGGAGTTCCACGATGATGTCGCGGATCAGGCTGGGTTCGTCCACCCATATTCCGGCAGCTTCGTCCGCCGGCTCGTTGAACTCGTTGGCCGCGTGGGACACTGCCGCGGCGATCTCGTTGTGGAGTTCCTCCGCCACCTCACCGCCGACGAACGCGTCGGGGGTCCCCTCCCACCGCCCGACCGAGCACCTTCCGCGTGTCGGCCAGCGAACGGGACTCGAGCGGCAGCACTCGCGCCAGTTTGCCGACTCGGCGGCGGACGGTCGTAGGTGAAGCGAATCGCACGTTTGCCGGGAGCCACTCGACGCCGTCGGCTTCGGTACATTGGGGAAGAAACTTGAAACCGGATAACCGCAAACCGCAGATGGGATATCGTTGACGGCGGCCTGCGGGATTCGTAGCATTATTTGATTCGGAAAAACTAGCTCGCTCCGAAGGAGTAGCACTCATGCCCACCGCCGTTGCCCCTGTTAGCGACTCGCGTGCCGCGCTCGCCACCGTCCGCCTGATCGACCTTTCCCCGATCAGCGAGAAACTCCGTCACGGGAACCCCGTCCGCTGGACCAGGGCCGTTTTGGCGGAAGCCGAGACCAACTACCGCCGCTTCCTCGCACTGCATCTGATGCACCCGGCGGAGTCGCTGGTCCCGAACGAGATCCTCGACGAGTACTGGCACCAGCACATCCTCGACACCCGCAAGTACGCGGCCGACTGCGAGACCGTCTTCGGGTTCTTCCTCCACCACGACCCCTACTTCGGCATCGGCGGCGAGGAAGACCGCCTGCGGAACCTCGAAGCGTTCGCCGCCACCCAAGTCTTCTGGGAAGAGGCGTTCGGCGTCCCCCTGCTCGGCGAACCCAACCCGTGTTCCACAACTGATTGCCGCTGAGCGCCAGCAACCCGCCGCCCGACGGAACGCACCGGGTCGAGCGGTTTGCTTCAGCCGGGCTGGGAGGTTGGGGTGTCCGACGGCGTCGATTCGCTTGCCGCCACCTTCTTGTCCGACGGCCTCGTGGTTGTCCCTGTCTCGGATGTCGAGCGCCGCCTCGGCGGCGCGCTGACCGCATACGACCGACTGATCGCGAATGCCGAGCGATTGGGCCGCCTCGGACTGGCGAAAGTCCGTAAATCCGACCGTGTCCCGACCGAGGGCCACGGCTGGGCGTGGGGTTGTGACCACATCTACGCGCCGGAACTGAGGGAACAAATCCTCCTCGACCTGGTGAGCCTGGAGCCGATCCCAGACTTGGTTCGCAGCATTCTCGGCCCGCGGGTGCGTTTCTCGGGCGGTCACGGGCACTGGTCGCCGGTCACGTACGATTACTACCTGCACTGGCACCGGGACACGAGGCGGGAGCGGTGGCACCTCCGTAACCCCGACGCGCGATCCCACGTCCAGGTATGCCTGGCCCTGACCGATGAAGCGGTCGTTCGGGTCGTTCCCGGCAGCCATCTCCGGGATCTTGAACCCTGGGAACACTGCTTCATCACCGACGACCCGCATGACGACCACCCTGACCAGACCATTGCCCGGGTGCCTGCGGGGAGCGTGCTGTTGCTGAACACCTACACGTTCCACCGTGCTCAGTGTGCGAAGGAAGCTCCCCGCCGGTCTTTGCACTACGGGTTCACCCGCGTGGGCGCGGCACCGGAACCTGGACGTGCTGGCAAGGTATTCGAGTGGCTCGGCGACGTCGCGTTTTTAGCGAGCCAGACGGTGTTCCTCCGATCATGCATCGAGGAGCAACTGCTGGAACAGGTCACTGCCGCCGGGTGCCCCCCGGCCTGACTGGGGAGGCTGCGTGGATATTTTCGAGGCTGGTCGTCGCGGGTACAAACACAAGAATCTTCTGTTCTGGATGGGCATTCTCCGCTCGCTGGCCGCCCCGGTTACTCCGCGCGACCGGGTTCTCGACTTCGGGTGCGGGCACGGGTTGTTCCTCCAACTCCTCTTCGAGATTCACCCCTTTGCCGAGGGCGTGGGTGTCGATCGCGACCGGGATTCGGTCGATCGCGCCGCCGCCTCGTTGCCGGCGCGACAGCCCGCGTGGCCGATTCGGTACGTGCGCTCCGAACGGTTCGCGGCGGAAGCGGACGCCGGCCTGTTCGACCACATCTTCGCCCAAGAGGTGCTCTGGATGAACGCGGATCTTTCCGCACTCGCCCGCGACCTCTTCGCGCTGCTGCGGCCGGGGGGCCGTTGCTACTGCACCATGGGCAGCCACGCCGACAACCCTCTGTGGCCGCACCGGCGGGGCAGGATGGAAGCCGACGGCAAGACCACATACACCTGGACCGTCGATCAGGTGGCCGAGGCGTTCGCCGGGGCGGGGTTTGCGGTGGGAGTGAGGCGGTTGCCGGTCGAGGGATTTGTCATGTACCACCCAGAGGACACCCCGGCCGACTCACGGTCGCTCTACGAGCTTGTCCAGACGACTTCCGAGTGCAAGATGCTCTTTTATTTCGGAAAGCACGAGCCCGTCGCTCGGCCTTCCAGGCTACAGGGTTGACCCAGATGGCCACAGTCACCCTCGACGCCGACTTTCGGGCGCTGCTCGCTGCCGCCCTGGGTTCGCTGCCACCGGTCGCGATCGACGAGACGAACCTCTCTCCGTTCCGATCCGGTCTTCGAGACCTTCCCTCCGGGGCGAGGGAGGCGCTTGATCGGTTGGGTTCCGTCTGCCGCGCTCTTCTGCGGCAGAACGGGTACGTGCATCTCCGCGGAGTCCCCCTCTTCGAGGACGTCCGGGGAGTTCTGGCGATCGGGGAGTATCTTGGCGACTTGTTCGCGGATCTGACTCAACAATCGACGATCGTGGTTGAGGCATCGCCGACGATCGGTGCCGGCCTTCAGGGTAACCAGACCGAGGCCCTGTTCCTCCACACGGACTTCGCGATGCTGTCGAACCCCCCGGCCGCCACCGTCATCTGCTGCCGGCGACCCGACCCGATGGGTTCGGGATTCGGAGTGAACGGAATCGCGGTCGCACAACGGATTGTATCTCGCCTCTTCGGATCGCCGGCCCTGGAATCGTTCTTCTCCGTCGCCTTGCCGTTCGGCGGCCGGAGCCCGTCAGGCTCGGACCTCGTGATCGAGTCGCCCGTCCTGACGCGCAGCGAAAACGGCCTGACCGGGGTCCGGTTCCACCCGTCTCGCGTTCACCACGGGTTCCGGGTACTCGGCCGCCCGGCCCGCGGGGAGGAGGTAGAAGTGCTGAGAACATTCATGGAGGTGGCCGCCGCTTCTCGAATCGACATCGCCCTGGATCCAGGGGATTTTCTTCTGATCAACAACCGGGCGGCGTTGCACGACCGGACCCGCTGTACTCTAGAAATAGGCATGTCCGGTATCCGCTCCCGCGTGTCGCTCATCTGCTTCGTTCAGGAGTTATCGACCGGATGAACGCCGACACGCTGGACCTGAAGGCACTCCTCTGGCGGGCGCACGCTCAGGGCATCCGCCACGGCTTTCTTCCCTTCTGGGCAGGGATGCTCGGCGAAGTGCTGGTTCCCGTTCGGCAGGACTCTCGTGTGCTGGAATTCGGATCGCAGGGCCCGGAGTTTCTCCGGTTCGCGTACCTGGCCTCCCCGTTCGCCGAAGGTCTCGGTGTCGTCCTGAACGTCGACCGGCGAGTGGGTTACGACGGCTGGGCGGTTTCCGGGAACCCGCGTTGCCGGTTCGTCGATGAGGCGGCCATCGGCACGGAAGCCGGGGGATACGATCTAGCCTTCTCGCACGAGGTGCTCGGGCTGCTGGCGGATCTCCACGAGCACGCGGCCCTCGTCCGCGGACTGCTTTCGCCGGGGGGAGTGTACTATGCCGCCTTCGGGTGGCATGGTGACAACCCCGTCTCGGGCGTCCAAGCAGTCATCCGCGCCGAGCAGGGGCTTCCCTTCCACCCGCACCGCCTGGGGGCCATCGCAGAGGCGTTCCATACGGCGGGTTTCGAGGTGGGCTTCAAGCGCCTCCCGCTGCCGTACTTCCTGGTGTACGAGCCGGGCGTCGCCACTCGGCGGTTCGGGGGCGTGGCGGAGATGATCAGCTGCCTCCAGGACCAGAAGATGCTGTTCGCGTTCCGAAAGGGGGACACCGATCATGGCCAAGTCTGAGCGTCGCTCCGACCGATCGATCCTCCTGCGCGGGGCGACCGAGAACAACTTGAAGGGCGTCACGGTTTCCGTGCCCGTCGGTTTGCTCACGTGCCTTACGGGGGTGTCCGGCTCGGGGAAATCCACACTCGTGGATGACTGCCTCGTGGATGACTGCCTCGTGGCCGAGGCCGCCCGGCGTCATCAGGTCTTGTCGCGATCGACACGGCGGGTGCCGACCCCGTACTCCCCCCGGCTCGAAGAGGCCCGCCTCCCGTATGTGGTGTGCGTCCGGCAAGGAATCCTACAGTGGAATTCCCGATCGACGGTCGCGACCGCTACCGGCCTGCTTCAGAGGCTGCGCGACGTCATGGCCCGCCACCCCGAGGTTCGGTCTGGCGGCAAACCCCTCGGCCCGTTGCGCGCCGAAACGGTCGCGGACTGGTGCCTGACCCACCACGGCGGCTCGACCACCAGGGTGTCGGCTGCGATCGAGCGAAGGGTTCTAGGCCCGATATCGCCGCACATCGAAAGAGCCATCCGACGGCTCGGCGATCTGCCGGTCACGATGAGCGTTGTCGAGACGGGACACTCCCCTCAAGCAGTCGGGGATCCGCCCGAGAAGTTTCGACGTATGGTCACGAAAACGCATCGTGATGTGTACGCGATCCTCGGCGAACCGGTCCCCGCCGGTCGGGCCGGCGAGTTCCGCGCTCGCGTTCAGCTCGGCATGGATGTCGCGAAGACGCCTGACGACATCGTCCTCGCCTTTCCCGACGAAGGTGACGAGAGTTGCGTGCTCCTCGCGGGTTGTCTACTCGATCCTTCCGACCCACGTGTGTTTTGGGTTCCCTCGCATTCTCTTCTCTCGTTCAACTCTCAACTGCCCCGGAGCGGCCGGTGTCCGACGTGTGAAGGCACGGGCGCGGTCGAGGAGATTAGCGAGGCCGGCCTCATCGCCGACCCGGCAGTTCCGCTCGCCGGTGGGGGCCTCCGCATCCCATATGAGGCGGCCACTGCTCGGTACAAATACTTCCCCCCCCTTGCGGAGGAGATCCGCGGCTTACTCACGGCCCATTCCCTGTCCGTCAATGCGGCGTGGAAGGATCTGGGGGACTTGGCTCGTGCCGAGATTCTCCAAGGTTCCGGGGACCGCGTCATCCAGCCTCGGAGCCCGGACGGTGGGCCGAAGGGTAAGCGCAAACCGTTCACGGGGTTGATAGACCGCATCCGTTCGAAGCTCGCTGGGGACAGTTCCGGTGCCGCGGCGCTCGCAGCCCTCCGACGGTCGGGACCCTGTCCCGACTGCGGCGGGACAAGACTGAACCACGCGGCCCGCAGCGTGTTTTTCGGCGGTCGGTCGTTCCCGGACATTCTGAACCAGACCCTCGCGGAAACGGGGGACTGGCTTGCGGCTACGGCCGGAGTTCTGTCGGATACACTTTCGTCCGGAACCCTCGCCGCCCTCGCCGCCCTCTGCGGTGCGGGCAACCAACTGGGGCTGGGACACCTGGCGCTGAATCGCCCGGTCGGCACGCTCAGTGGGGGCGAGGGCCAGCGGCTCCGCATCGCCGGAGCCTTGGCTGCCCGGCTCCAGGGTGCCTGCTACGCACTCGACGAACCGACGCGGGGGCTGCACGCCGCCGACGCGGCGCAGTTGTGCGACACACTGCGTGACTTGGCGGACGGAGACACGACCGTCTTGCTCGTGGAACACAACCCCGCCGTGGTCGCCGGCGCTGATTGGGTTGTCGAGATGGGGCCAGGTGGAGGCCCGGAGGGAGGGGAGGTGGTGTACGACGGGCCGCCCGGGAGTTCGCCGCTGCTAAACACTCCCGAGACGAAGCGCACGCGGCCCGCGTTCGCTCCGGCAGGTGAGTTAGTGCTCAAGGGGATTGTCTGCCGGAACATCCGCGACCAGGAGTTGACATTCCCGCTGGGTGGGGTCGTCTGCGTAACCGGCGTCTCGGGGTCAGGGAAATCCACTCTGGTGCGGGACGTGTTGGCACCCGCCCTGGAGGCCTGGATCGAGTCGGGAGCCACCACAGGGAACAATTTCCGAAAGCTGACCGTCCGGGGCCGGATCGATCGTCTCGTTTACGTGAGCCAGAACGCACTCTCGACGAACCCGCGGTCGCTCGTCCTCTCGTTCCTCGGCTTGGCGGACGTCTTCCGTGACTGGTTTCACCGCAATTCCGACGCCACCGACCTTGGCTTGTCAGCTGGACATTTTTCGCCGAACACGGAACTCGGCCAATGCCCTGCCTGTGAAGGGCTTGGACGGGTGGGCCAGGCCGGAGAGGGTGCCGCGGTCTGCCCTGCGTGTGCGGGCACTCGGTTTCACCCTCATGTCCTCTTCGCGAGGTGCCGCGAGCGCGGCGTGGGCGACTGGCTGGCTCTCGACCTTCACACGCACGCGGAGTCGGAAGAGGCACCCGAGTTCCTCCGAGGTGCAGCCCGTTTGGCGTCGGAGTTGGGACTGGGCCACCTGTCCCCCGGACGTGCGCTTCCGACCCTGAGCGGCGGAGAGTGCCAGCGACTCCGAATCGTGAAGGCTCTGCTGGAGGCACAGGCACCGGCAAAGGGAGATCGCCCGCACCAGTTGTTCGTCATGGACGAGCCGGCGGCAGGCTTGCATCCGGCGGATGTCGATCGGCTTAATACGGCCCTGCACCGGGTAGTCGCGAAGGGGGAGAATACTCTGGTCCTGGTCGAACACAACCTGTCGGTAATTCGCCTTGCGGACTGGGTGGTGGATGTCGGACCTTCCAGTGCCGAACAGGGCGGACAAGTTATGTTCGCCGGCTCGGTGGAGAGCTTTTTGCGGTCAGGCCCCCCGGAGTCACGGACGCGACAGGCGCTCCGTGGCAAGTTGCAGATACCCAAGACGCGACAGACCCGTTCTCATCCGGTGAACAACCCGGACCGTCCGCATGGTGCCGCGGAAGCGATCGGGGCATTCCGGGACTTCCTTGCCCAGGCCGTTGGCGAGCGGGATGCAGACGAAACCGCGATCCCTACCAGGCCCGCCTATCTGATTTCCGCCGGCGGGGAAGACACGCACGACGCCCACGATGTCTTGGGGCTGCTCTCCCTCTCGCTGCCGCTTTTTCGGGTGTTCGCCGCCGAATCCGCGGTGATCGGCCAAACCGTCTATTCGGACGATGGGGCAGCCCGTGCGGCGGCCGTGGCGGCCTTAACGATGATCCCGGGCCGTCGGGCCGCTTGGTTCCCGGCAACTACCGTGGCCGCCCAAAGTGTAGTGACGTGGGAGGACATACGGGCGGCCATCAAACGAGGGCTGACCGCGGGGACACGCGAATGGTTCGACGGTGCGAGCGTCCAGCGGAAGGCACCTCCGACGTCGCCCCCGTCCGAGGGAACTCGACACGTCCGTCTCCTGCTGCCTCTGGAGCTTCCCGCTGAAGAGGCCGTCCGAAGGGCGTTCGCGCTCGGGGAGGGTTGGCTGTCCGTGATCGATCCGGTTTCCGCCCAGGTATTTGACTTCACCACCCGGGCGATAAGTAACACGGACCTCCGCGTCGGGGCCAGGTGGATGATGCCGCAGCTCTTCGACCCCGGCATCGCTCAGATGGCCTGCACGCTGTGCAAGGGCGGAGGGAACGTCGAGGCGGTGGAGGAGAAGTTGGTGATCGCCGACCGGAACGCCGGCATCCGGCAAGATCGGTTGTTCACCAAACACGCGATGGAGGCTCTACGGGCCGCACGCCGTCGTCAGATGTTGCCCGCGATCGACCGCCTCGCCGAGGCCGGGTTGGTGGAACTGGACGCACCTCCCGGAGGAATGTCTTCGGATGTCCTGACCGCCTTCTGGTTCGGCTACCCGGATAAGTCGTTCCTGAGCAGCGGCGGCAACGAGAACCACAAGGGGGATTGGTACCAGTGGCTGGGCTTGGCAAATTATGTGGTCGAACACATGTGGAAGTCGCCCGACCGGAGTTGGGCGAACGAATTGAATGCGTCGCGGCACAAGCGGCAGTGTCCCAGGTGCGGCGGGACCGGCCTTGGCTGGGAGGCCAGACTGAGGGAAGTCGGCGGAATCACGTTGCAGACGGTTCTCACGGAATGGACGGTGAAGCGACTGTCCGGGTGGCTCAATCGGCTGGAAGCCTTCACCGGGAACGGCCGGTCCGCTCTGTTGGACGCGCGGGCCCGGGCTGATTCGGCCGTCCGACTCGGCCTCGGCGAACTCCGCTGTGGGGCTCGCTATCCATCACTTTCGCCCGGGGACCGGTTCCGAACATTCGCGGTGGCCGCCGCGCGGCACCAGTTGCTCGGGGCGACCGCTTACGTTCGCCCCCCGACAGAAACCGCCGGGGACACGGCGAGACTGATCGCTGCCCTTCGGGAAGATGGGAATATGGAGTGGGTGGTGGAGACGACCGATGCCGGAATCCGTGCCTCGTCCGCCTGACTTCGGACCCTCGCGGGTCACCCTGACCGATTTGGGGCGACCGGGGCGCGGCGTCGCGTTCGCGGGCCCGCACGTCGTCCTGCCCCCGCTCCGCGTAGCGGCGTTGTGTGGCGCGGCCGAAGAGATGCGGGTCCGCATGGGGTTCTCACGTGAATCGCCCCCTCGGGTGAGGTCGCTGCAGCACCTCGCTCCGCCGATCATCGAAGAACTTGAATCCGTCCGGTTCGTGGATACCGCCTCCGAGTGGGCTGGTGTGCAACTCGCCATCCACCCTTCCGCGCACTTCGGGTGTTCATTCAACTGGACCAAGCTGTGCCCGCTCGGGCCCGCCGACGCCTGGCACTTGGACGCTGCTCCATACACCGCGGTGATCTTCCTCAGCGAGCCCGGTCGGCAGTATGCCGGTGGCGAGTTATGCCTCTATACCGGAGACCCGCCGCAACTGTGGGAGTCGCTGCGACGAGGGGAGGCACCCCCGGACACGCTGGTCCACAGCGTACCGTTCGGGCGACCAGGGGAGGTGTTCCTCTTCCAGGGGCGGGCTCTCCCGCACTCTGTGCGTCCGGTTCTCACCGGCTCGATGGCGGGTCTGACCGGCGTGCGAGAGGGGCGGCTGACGTTGGCGGTTGGGCTTTACTCTTCGGTAGACGAACTGCAGTGGCTTTTTCCCGGTGTCGAACCAGACGACCGAGTGGTCACCGACTGCTGGCGGATTGAAGCGAAGAAAGCCCGGCTTCTCGCCGCGGTCGAGCAAGTCCGTCGAGAGGCCGCGTGGCTCGATGATCCTGACGCGGCGGTCCAACACGAGCGGGTAATCGATGCGGCGCTTACCCGGCTGATCGGGCAGTGATTGACGGACTGTGATGGATGATGCGGTGAGCGTCGCGGGCTGACGGGATCACGAGAGAACATGAACCTGATTCCGTCGAGTATCGTCATGGTTGGTAGCCCGCTATTCCCGCCGTAAGCGAACCCAGAGGGGCAGGACGTCAGAAGGAGATTCTCCATGCCGCAGTGTATCTACTGCAAAGGCACTTTCGACAAGGCTGACGAAGAGCATATCCTGCAGAACTTTCTCGGAGCCCGCTGGGATTCGCCTCTCATCGTCTGCAACAGTTGCCAAAAGCACTTTGGAAAGACAATCGATGTTGCATTCGAACAAGGTCTGCAACCAATCCGTAATCTCCTGGGCACTCGCGGGGGTCGCGGCGGGGAAGGACCAACACTCAAAGCGTCCACAACCGCCAGTGAGAAGATCGATTGAACGGCCTCAAGGAGGCGGGTCACATCGGACATGGAGGCGAGTGTACCGACCCCGCTCGGCCGGGTAAATCGAAAGCCGGGCCGGCGTCAGCACCGTCGCCGGACGGCTACGAATTACAGACGTCTCTCCTTAGTCCTCGGGAAAGGGTCGGTTTCCCCGCGAACCGCGAACACGAGTCTCATTTGGGTGCTTGACGCGGGTTCTGAAGGGCGGGACACTGTGGCGTTAGCGCAGTCCACAAGGGGGGCACGTCATGGCAATGGAGCGCTGGGGTGCGATGTCGGTCGAGGACCACCTGGACACTGGCAACCTGATCGCAAACGTCGTCCTGTACGACCGGCTTGTGTTCCCTGCACCCGCCGCGGCCGACTTGCCGTGGTGGGGGGAGAACAAATGGGACCCGAGCTTGCTGAACCATCGCATCGCGCAGCTCGGACAACTCGCGATTCGGCGCGAGTGGGGCGAAGCCCGTCAGGCGGCCTACGGGGAACTTCAAGCCGCCAGCGCGCTTGACTACGACATGGACCTGTTGACGCAGGACCAGCAGCACCACATGGCGTTGGGGAACACCCGACTTGCTCTCGCCCAGGAGGAGTTGGTCAAGCTCCCGGACGGGGTGAGTGACGCGACCGTGGTGGCAGCATTCAATTCATGGCACGAGTTGCAGCGGGCAGGGCAGAACAAGCAGGCTGCCCACGGGCGAACCCTGAAAAAAGCGGCCGACATCGAGCAGGCCATGCTGTGTTCTTCTACCACGAAATCGTGCTGCCCAACCTCGATGACGACGAGAAATCGCTCCAGGCAGCAATCGATCTCGCCAAAGGCACAGACTTCCACGACAACCGTCAGGAACTCTACGAATGGCAGTGGGGGATGGTGGAAAGGCAGGTGAAGCCGGAGGTCGCCGTCGCCGAAATGCGGGAGCTGATGCGGAAGCGGAACGAGGCTTACGAGAAGGCGGTGGGGCGGGTGCGGAAGAAGTGGGGGTTCACGCTCGCCGGGATGGCCGTCTCGGTTGCCGGGGCCATCGCGTCGATGAATCCTTTGCCGGTGCTGGGGGCGTTGCTTGCTTTCGGGGCGTACAAGTTGTTCGACAGCCACCCAGTGGTCACGGATCATCGAGGCCGACCGGCGGCTATGTTTCATGACACGAAGCAGGCACTGGTGTAGACCAGACCCACCGTCACCGCACCCACCCGCCGACCATCCGCACCACCTCCATGTGGTCCATCATCTGCCGGATCTGACTGGCCCGCTCGGCGTACCGCTCCCGCTCCTCGCGGGGAGCCTGCCGCATCTCGTCCTGGTGGAACGCCCGGAGCAGCCGCTGGCAGATTCCGGATGGGTGGTGGATACCGCCGCCGAGGTCGAACGGGTGCTGACCACCGTCACCCCGGTCGGGCGGTGGGGACGGCCCGACGTACACTTCGCCGGCGATTTGCTCGACGTGGTGACCAATCTCCGCGGCTGGAACGAGGACATGGGTACCGAAACCGGCCGCGCGGCGTGGAGACAACGGGCGTGTACCTACTTCGTCCACGACCCGGGGTCCGGGCTGTTCGCCCCGTCCAAGTTTGGTGATCAACACGAGATCGGGGCTCTTCCGGAATGCCATTCAGTTAGCGCGCAAGTGCTTGCTGACGTATCTCTTCACGCAAGACGCGGCGGGGACGGATCATGTAGGGGAAGTTCTTGGGCCGTCTTTTCTTGCACCGC